>JBDTOB010000211.1:0-5325 GCA_039933435.1 Acidobacteriota bacterium
CCATGAGATAGTCGGCCTTCAGCGGGCCGCTGCCCGCGGGCTGGAAGAAGAACTCCACGCTGGTGCCCATGATGTCCGAGAAGGCCTCATCGAGCGCACCCGACTCGCCCCGGTAGATCAGGTTCGACGTGTACTCGGTGACGCCGTGGGTCAGCTCATGGGCGACGATGTCGAGCCCGCCGGAGAGGTAGTCCCAGGTCTGGCCGGCGTAGGTGTAGCCGGCCGGCAGCCCCTCGCCGTAGACCATCACGCCGCGGCCGTCGTAGAACGCATTGAGGAAGAAGTCCGGATAGTCGTCGATGTACCTGTCGAAGTCGGCGCGGCGGACCGGGTGCACGAGGCTGCGCAAGCGGATGTCGGCGTTGTCGAGCCCATGCCTGCCAAAGCGTTTGAAGTAGTAGTCGTAGGTATACCCCGCATACACATGCGCGTCGTCAATGGGCCCGTCGGTCCAGTCGTTGTCGGCGTCGGAGCCGAGATCGGGGGTGCCGAAGGTGACGCGGCCCAGCAGGAAGTCGTCCGCCCGGCGGGGGTTGCCCTGCAGGTCGTAGGTCTCAATCGCGGGGGGCCGCAGCTCGTCGGACGTGGTGAAGCCGCCGGCGGCGCGGTGGACGCTGATTTTCTTGGTGTCGCCGAGCACCCCGCGTGCCCGGCCGACGGCGCTCTGCGTCCGCCGGTCGCTGTAGTCGAGCAGCGGCGCGCCGGTGTGGGCGTCGATGAAGTACTGGCGGGCGTCGTTGCGGCGGACGATGCGCACCCGCCAGGCGAGCGCGTAGCGGCCGCCATCCTGCGGCAGCACGACCAGCTCGGGCCGTCCCGCCGGCGCCGTGCCGGTCGCGGCGGCGAACGCCGCCAGCGCCGCGCTCTCGTCGAGCCCGGGCGAGGGATCGAGATCGATGCCGGTGTAGAGGGTGCCGAACGCCGACTCGGTCGTCCCCTGGACCGACTGCCGGGCGACGTCGGCGCCGAAGACGCGCACGCCGCGGTAGTACTGGTCGGCCCGCTGATGCACGCGCCCCTTGATCAGGGTGTCGGGGCGGGCTTCGCGGAGCCGCAGCTCTCCGGCGCGCTGCATCGCATCGATCCGGCGATCCCAGTCGCGCAGCTCACCGGGCGCCCGCGCGTCGATGGTGACGGCGCCGCGCGCCTCCTGCGCCCGCGCCGGGCCCGAAGCGGGAGCAGCCAGGCACAGCACCAGCGCCGCCGCGGCGGCGCCGGCGAGACGGAGGCAAGAAGAGGTTCGGGGTTTCATAAGAGGTTCAGGGTTCCGGGTTCGGGGTTCCGGGTTCAGGTTCCGAGTTCCGGGTTCCGGGTTCCGGGTTCCGGGTTCAGGTGCGATGCTCAGGTTCGATGTTCACCTGGTGCGCGCGGTCATCAGCGCTTCAGGATGGGGACGTAGCAGAGCGCCCCGACGTAGACGTCGAACAGCGCGCAGCCGATCGAGTACCAGCGCGGCGCCATGCCGTCGGGCAGCGGCCAGCCCGGCCGGTGGGCGACGTCCAGCACCGCATGCGCGGCGAAGGCGAACGCCAGCATGGTCAGCGCCTGGTGCGGATCGCGCACCAGCGTGACGGCGCCGACAACGAAGAATCCAACCGCCAGCGCGACGTCGAAGCCGACACCGAGCTGCGCTTCGTGTGCGACCGCGAGACCGACGTAGGCCCCTGCCGACATCACCAGCAGCAGGGCGGCGATCTGGGCGAAGCGGAGCTCGGCGACCAGGCGATCGGGCGAGGTCACGGGCACCATCGAGGTCCGGACGGCCTGCCAGGTGAGCCCGAGGCCCAGCGCGGCGAAGGCAACGAGCGTGGTGCGGAAACCTTCGGTCACCTTCGAGAAGTATAGCCGCGGCGGGCGGGGTTAGGCGGTCTCGATGTAGTTCAGCGGATCGATGCCGAAGTCCCCGGGATCGACGGGTGCCTCGACCGTCTCCAGGGTTCCGTCGGGGCGGACCGCTTCCCACAGGCTGCGGTCCTGCGGCAGATCCAGCCGGCGGCCGTCGGCCGCGAACAGCACCCGCACCCGCGGACGATGCGGATCGGGCGCGTGGACGTGGGTGACGACGGCGATCTCCCCGCTCGAGAGCCGGACCAGGTTGCCGGGCGGATAGATACCGAGCAGCTGGACGAAGCGGCGGACCAGATGCTGATCGAACTGCGTGCCGTCGTTGCGCTTGAGGACCGCGAGGATCCGGTCGGTGGGGAAGGCCTGCTGATAGGCGCGCTGCGAGCGCATCGCGTCGTAGACGTCGGCGATGCCGCAGATCATCGTCGCCAGGTTCAGCCCCTCGCGCTTGGCGGCGGCGGGATAGCCGGTGCCGTCCTGCCGCAGGTGATGCTCGAAGGCGACGACCGGCGCGAGGA
Source organism: Acidobacteriota bacterium (assembly GCA_039933435.1). Classification (GTDB taxonomy): domain Bacteria; phylum Acidobacteriota; class Vicinamibacteria; order Vicinamibacterales; family 2-12-FULL-66-21; genus JALZOC01. The sequence continues at coordinate 2,364 of JBDTOB010000211.1, forward strand.
TCGGCATCTCCGGCGTGCGCCGCAGGATCTCGGCGCCGTCGACGGTGTGGCGCCGCATGATCGCGAACTCCTCGTCGGTCAGCTTGTCGGGCTTGTTGAGGATCTCCTTGGGGGTGCGCACCTTGCCGATGTCGTGCATCAGCGCCGAGAGCCCGAACTCGCGCAGCAGGCGTCCTTCGATGCCGAGCGCGCGCGCCTGTCCCATCGCCAGGATCGACACGTTCACCATGTGGGTGAAGGTGTAGTTGTCGTAGTTGCGCATCGCGGTCAGCGCCACGAGCGCGGTGCGGTTGTGGGTGACCGCGTCGGCCAGTCCTTCGATGGCCTGCAGCGCCGCCGGCAGGTCCGGCTCGCCCTCCGCCTCCGCGCTTTCCCAGGCGACCTGCGCGACCGACACCGCGTTCGTGTAGAGCTGGCGGATCGCCGCCATGTCGCTGCCGATGCCGTCGTTGCGGCGGTCCTCCGCGTTGAGCCGACCGACGCGGATGTGCGGATAGTTCCACTCGGTCCCGTGGACGTCGGTCTTACCCGCCAGCGCCGCCAGCGCCAGCACGAACGGCCGGATTTCCGGTTCGCCGACGCCGCGCTCGAACGCTACCCGCTCGATCCGGTTGTCGGTCAGCCGGCGGATGAGCTCGGCCATGCCCAGGCTCGCCTTGGCCATCGGCGTGTCCGCCACCACCAGCTGCCCGCCGACGATGCCGATCGCCACGGAGGGCTGGACGGCGTGCAGAATCTTGAGCACCGCCAGCAGGCCATCGACGTTGCGGCCGACCAGCGGATGATCGGGCGCATACAGCTGCGCCGCGCGAATGCCGGAGGCGAAGCGCCGCAGCAGCTCGTCGTAGTGGCCGATGCGGGTTTGCAGGTCGGACATGGCGTCAGGCCTCGGCCTTCTGGTGGGCCGCGAGCTCGGCGCGGGCGGCCAGGCGCACGCCGCGCGGCCCGGCGGCGGCCGCGGCGCGCAGCGCGTCGAGCGCCTCGGGGGTGCCGATGCGCCGGAGCGCGCCGGCGACCGCGGCGCGGCGGCGGCGGGTGCGGATCGGCGCCCACCACTGCGCGGCGCTGAAGGCCTTCTGCAGGGCTTCGACCGCCTCGGTCCCGGCCGTCGGGCCGATGACGCCGATCGCCTCGATGACGCCGGCGTAGATGGCCGGCTGCGCCCGGGGGTCCAGCCGGCGGAGCAGGAAGGCAAAGAACGACGCGGCGCGCCGATCGCGAATCGCCACCACGTCGTCCACGAGCAGGTTGCGCGCGCGCCCCGACGTGGTGGTCAGCGCGGTGAGGAGCAGGCTCGAGGCTTCCTCGCTGCCGTTCAGCGCCAGCGCCTGGATGGCTTCCCGCCGCACCAGCGGCTCGGCGTCGGTCAGCAGCGGCACCAGCTCCTTGAGACCCTCGGTGCCGCCGAACTCCCGCAGCAGGTAGGCGGCGGTGCGCCGGACCTCCCAGTTGGTGGCGTGCATCAGCTGCTGCACGGAATCGCGCCCCCGCGCCCCGAAGCCGAGCAGGATCTCGCGCAGCCGCCGCCGCGATCGCGCGTCCTGCTCGCTCGAGAGCACTTCGGCCAGCGGCGCCACCGCGGCCGTTCCGATCGCGTGGCACAGCCGCTTGAAGCGCTCGAAGCCCTCGTCGGTGACGCCGCGGAGGTGGGCGGCGACGTGGCGCATCATCGACCCGCGCCCGAAGCGCTCGAGCGCGTCGCTCGCGTGCGGCTGGCGCTCGGGGACTTCGGCGCCGCGTTCGATGATGGCCTCGGCCAGCGCCCAGGCCTGGTCGAAGTAGCCGACGCGCACCAGATCATCGGCATGGGCGGCGACGGTCTGCGCCATGTCGCGCCAGCGCAGCGGCTCGGTCTCGATGAGGAGCAGATCGGCGAGGAGCTGGTGGTCGAGGCCGCGCAGCGCGCCGTCGCCGACCGACGACAGCCAGGCGGTGATGCGTTCGGGCGGGTCGTCGCTGGTGGCCTCGACCATCACCGCGCGGCTGCGGGCGTTGGCCAGCTCGCGGCCGTAGTCGGTCGAGACGAAGTTGGCGTCGGAGTACGACGTCAGCATGCCCTCGACCCTGTCCCAGAGCTCGGGAAAGCCCTGATCCTCGCCGAGCTCGGAGGCGGCGGCCTCCGCTTCCGCCAGGCCGAGGAGCTGCCGCTGCCGGTCGCGCTCCGGCACCAGCGCCTGGAAGGCCTCGGCCAGCCGGTCGGTCGCACCGTGCTCGGCGACGACCGAGCCGGCGACGAACTGCGCGATCGAGGCATCGGTCATCCGCTCCGCGGTCGCGGTGACGACGTCGATGGTGCCGGCCATGGCCTCGGGAGTGTCGCGCTTCGACAGCAGCGAGAACATGGCCTCCGCCGACAGCCGGCCGGCGGCGTGCCCCATCTGCCGGAACATCGCATCGAGCTTGTCGGGCCCGGTCTCGAGCACGTGCTCGGCCAGCCCCCGCAGGATGCTCAGGAAGGCCGCCGTCCGGACGTCCACCCCCTGCCCCGCGGTCTGCGTCTCGAGCTCGGCCATCAGGGCGTCGAGCTTGGCGGGATCGCCGACGATCTCGAGCAGGGCGCGGGCGGCGTCGTCGTCCAGCTCCAGCCGGGCCCCGCCGAGGGCGGCGGCCAGAATCTGGTCGATGGTGGCGGCGAGCCCCTGCTTCTCGCGCAGGACCTCGGCGTAATCGATTTCGACGATTTCGAGGCTGGGGCCGCCGGCCGTGGTCCAGAGGTGCGCGATGCCGCCGTCGGCGCGGACGTCCTCCGGGGTGCGGGCGAGCAGCAGCAGCAGGATGCGCCAGGATGCGGCGTCAGCGCCCGCCGTCACCGTCAGCATGCCGATCAGGTGGCGGTGGAGGACCTCGGCGAGCTCGGCGATGGCGGGGTCTGGCTTGACCGCCGCGGCGCCGTCGAGGAGGACCGATGCGGCGCGGACCTGGAGCCGGAAGGGCCCGGCTTCGCTCAGCTTGGCGGTGGCCT
>JBDTOB010000212.1:0-5321 GCA_039933435.1 Acidobacteriota bacterium
GTGGGGGTCAACGACGAGCAGTGCTACACATGCGGACGCCGCAACCCCGGGCTCTGGGGGTTCGGCCCGCTGCTGCGGCGCTTCGGCAACGATTTCGGCTTCGTGACGCTGGTCATTTACGGATGTGCGGCGCTCTACGTGGCGATGCTGCTGATGACGCTGCTGCTCGGCGGCAGCCTCCTCGGCGGCGGGCTGTTCGGCATGCTCGCCCCGAACACCGTCGTCGCCCTCGCGTTTGGCGCGAGCGGGGCGATTCCGGTCTACGTGAACGGGATGTGGTGGACGGTGCTGAGCGCCGGCTGGCTGCACGGCAGCGCGCTGCACATCCTCTTCAACATGATGTGGGTGCGGCAGCTGGCGCCGCCGACGGCGGACATCTACGGCCCCGGGCGGATGATCATCATCTACACCATTGCCGGGGCGGTCGGCTTCGCGGTCAGCAGCACCGCCGGCCTCTATCTGGGCGGCATGCCGATCGCGTTCCTGCGCGGCGCGCACGTCACGCTCGGCGCCTCCGCGCCGATCTTCGGCCTGCTCGGGGCGCTGGTCCACTACGGACGCCGCGGCGGCAGCAGCCTGGTCGGCGGCCAGGCGATGCAGTATGCCGTGGTGCTCTTCGTCTTCGGGCTGATCATGCCGGGGGGCATCGACAACTACGCCCATGCCGGCGGCTTCGCGGGCGGCTACCTGGCGTCGCTGTGGCTGGATCCGCTCAAGCCGGAACGGATGGACCACCTCGTCGGCGCGGCGGTGTGCATCCTGCTGACCGGCCTCTCGATCATCGCCTCGCTGGTCGTCTTCCTGCCGCGGCTGCTCCGCTAGGGTCCCGTCGCCGCGGATCGTGACCTGCGCCTGTGCCGCGGTACCGGACTGCCAGGGCGCCGTCCTACTTCGCGTAGAGGTCGATGATCCGGCTGATGGCCCGCTGGCACACCCGGCAGAAGCCCACCGGGTCGCGGGTGAACATGATGCAGTCGGCCTGCGGCCGGTAGAGCCCGCGCGCCTCATACCCGGCCCCTTCGAAGGCGCCGACCTGCCCGGAATACGCCATCGATCCCAGCAGTGCATGGTCCCAGTCGCGCTGCTCGCGGAACAACGCATCCATCTCCGGCTCCGGCGCGTTGCGGGCGCGGATCGCCCGCCGCCGCTGCTGGATGCCGGCGGTGTGCTGCTCGAACGCGGCCTTCTCCCACGGCGTGGGCAGCGGCGTGCCGGGAGTGACGAGGTCGGCCCATTTGACGTGCGCCGGGTCGGCCAGCGCGGTGATGTTCGGCTCCCAGGGCTCGGGGCGGCCCGGCGCCGCCGGCTCGTAGGCGACGTCCGAGGTGTAGTACTCGTCGGCGAGGCCGGCGAAGTGGTGGCCGAACTCGTGGACGAAGACGTAGGGCGAGAAGGCGCTGTCCACCGAGGCGGTGGCCTGGGCGTTGAAGATGCCGCCGCCGCCGTAGGTCTGTTCGTTGACCAGCAGCTCGATGAACTCGTAGGGCGCCGCTGACGCCGCGTCGCGGAGCGCCCGGTTGTCGAGAGTCAGCAGGTAGCGCTCGGAATCGAAGATGTTGAATTCGGCCGAGAGCGGCGTGCGGTGGAAGGCGCCGGCGTTGGGGCGGTTGACGCCGCTCTCCTGCGACGGCAGGTCGAGCGCGCGGACGTTGAAGTCGGCGCGGCGGCTCTTGAACGGCTCCTCGGCGAACAGCGCCGGCAGCAGCCGCTCGACGTCGCGGTGGAATTTCGCCATCTCCGCCACCGTGTAGCCTTCGCCGATGATCAGCAGGTCCACTTTCTCGGCCGCCGGCCCGTTCTCGAACACCGTCCAGACCTTGCCGGCGGGCGCGGCCAGCGGCGCGCGGTTGACGAAGCGCGATTCGGGATCGACGTCGATCGTCCACACCGGCGCGAAGGCGCCGTCCTGGTGCCGCTTGTCGAGCGTCACCGCAACCGGCCGCTTCGGCCACGGCAGCCGCACCGATTCGTGGAACGTCCGATGCGCCGTCTTCTGCTCGCCGGTGGTCTCCCACTCGCCGTAGATTGACGAGAAGCCGCGAGAGTAGAGCAGCGTGCCGGCGGCCTTGTCCCGGACCTCGAAGCGATACGCCCCGAGGCCGGTCGGATCCACCAGCTGGGTACGGCTGCCCGGCCACGGGCCGTCGTTGACGACGCGGTCGAGCGACAGCGTTTCCGGGATCCCCGGGCCGCCGGTGTGGAAGTAGTCGATGCGCATCGTCTCTTCGGTGAACGACGCCGCGTACGGCCCGGGAGGCTGGACAGGCGCCGCCGGAGCGGCCACCAGCAGACAGAGCAGCAGCGGCAGGGTGCGCATCGGCCCAAGTATAATTCCGGAGTGAGAAAACCCGTTGTCCTCATCACCGGCGCCGGCGGCGAGATCGGCCACGGCCTGATCGAGCGGCTGGCCGAGCGCGGCGACCGCGCCATCGTCACGCTCGACGTCAGCCGGCTGGCGCCGGCGATGGCCGCGAAGGTGGACCGCGAGATCACCGGCTCGATTCTCGACCGCGGCGTCCTCGACCGGGTGCTGTCGGAGTTCCGCGTCGAGCTGGTGTTCCACCTGGCGGCGCTGCTCTCGACGCGCTCCGAGTTCACCCCGGTCACGGCCCATCAGGTCAACGTCGAAGGCACGCTCAATCTGCTCGAGTTCGCGCAGCACGAGGCGGAGTCGCACGGCAAGCCGGTCGTCTTCATGTACCCCTCGTCGATTGCCGCCTATGGATTACCCGACCGCGACACCAAAATGCGGGCCGGCCGCGTCCGGGAAGACGAGTGGGCGCATCCGACGACGATGTATGGGTGCAACAAGTTGTATTGCGAGCAGTTGGGGACGTATTACGCGCGGCATTACAAGCAGCTGGCGGCCGAGCCGGCCAGCGGCCGGGTGGATTTCAGGAGCGTGCGGTTCCCGGGGCTGATCTCGGCGGTGACGGTGCCGTCGGGAGGCACCTCGGACTACGCCCCGGAGATGATTCACGCCGCGGCGCGGGGAGAGGCCTACGATTGCTTCGTGCGCCCCGACACCCGCATCCCGTTCATGGCCATGCCCGACGGCGTCGATGCGCTGATGGCGCTGGCGGCGGCGCCGCGCAGCCGGCTGACCCGGACCGCCTACAACGTTGCCGCCTTCAACCCGTCCGCCGAGGAGGTCCGCAATGTCGTCCTGGCGGCGTTTCCCGATGCCCGCATCGACTGGGACACCGACCACAAACGCCAGGGCATCCTGGATTCATGGCCGGCGGACGTCGACGATTCCGCAGCGCGGGCCGACTGGGGCTTCGCCCCCCGTTACGACTTCGCCGCCGCCTTCAACGACTACCTGCTGCCGGTGATCCGGAAGCGCTACGCCGCCTCGCCGGGCCCGGCGCGCTGATCAGCGCGCGATCCACTGCGGCGGCGGCGTGATCTCCGGCTTGGGGGGACCCCCGGGGTCGGTCCGGCCGCTGCCCTCGAGCCGGCTGATGGCGCGGACCGTCATGTCGTGGTCGCAGACGATCTGACAGGAGAGCCGGGCGTCGGTCACGCCCTTGGCGGCCAGCACCTGCTGCTCGGCCACCGTCATCCGGTCCGGCTCGCCGACGATGAATTCGACGCGGCAGGTGGTGCAGCGCGCGTTCCCGCCGCAGGCGTGCAGCACGTCGACGTGCGCGTCCTGCTCGATGGCCAGGACCAGACGCTTGCCGTCGGCGACCTCGACCGTTTCGTATCCTTCTACCGTCAATGTGGGCATCGTGTCGTCTCGTCCTCTCTCGTTACGCCCTCTCATCATAGAACAGCCACAGGTGATGATGCCGACGATCGCGCCCCGGCGCGGCCGCGGCTGTGACGTGACACAATCGTAGGAGGAGGATGACATGGTCACCGGCGGAAGCATGAGTCAGATCCTGTTGCATGGAGCGGCTGACGATACCTTCGATCGCGCGCTCCGGACGGCGCGGCAGCTCGCGGAATCGTTCGGCGCGCGCCTGCACGTCGTCTACACGATTGAGGATCCCCTGTCGGCGGGATGGACCGCGGAGGTCGCCGCCGAGCGGCTGCCGGAGCTCCATCAGGCCATGGAAGAGGAAGCCCGCGCTCGGCTGGGACACTTGATTTCCCCCGAGGACCAGGAGCGCCTGGGCATCGAGATCGCGCTGCGCACCGGTCCAGCGGTGGAGGAGCTGGTGCGCTACACGAAGGAGCACGCCATCGATCTGGCGATCGTGCAGTCGGCCGCCTCCGAGGGGGCCGACGGCGAGATCGCGCGCGCGCTGCTCGACAAGGGCGACTGCGCGGTGCTGGTGCTCCGCTAGCGCCGATGATTCCGTCCGCCGTGCTGGTCTCGGCCTACGCCAGCGGCTGGTTTCCGATGGCGGTCGAGCCCGGCGAGATTCGCTGGTATTCGCCCGATCCACGGGGGGTGATTCCGCTGGAGTGCTTCCACCTGCCGTCGCGTCTGGCGCGGGTCCTCCGCAGCGGCCGCTTCGAGGTCGGGTTCGACCGCGACTTCGAGGGGGTGATCCGTGCCTGCGCCGCGGCCGACCGCGGCGACGACGAGGACGGCACCTGGATAGATGACGAAATCCTGGAGAGTTATCTGGCGCTGCATCGCGCCGGGCTGGCGCACTCGGTCGAGGTCCGGCAGGAGGGCCGGCTGGCCGGCGGGCTCTACGGCGTCTCGCTCGGCGGAGCGTTCTTCGGCGAGTCGATGTTCCACCACGTCACCGACGCCTCGAAGGTCGCGCTCGCGGCGCTGGTGGAGCGGCTGCGGTCGCGCGGCCACCGGCTGCTCGACGTGCAGTGGGTGACGCCCCATCTCGCCCGCTTCGGCGCGATCGAGATCCCGCGCCGGCGTTACCTGCAGCAGCTCGAAGTGGCGCTCGCCGTGCAGGCGACCTTCCGGTGAGCCCTCAGTGGACGGTGTAGGGCTCGCTCAGCGTGAACGGCGCGATCCGGGCGTCGAAGCGCTCGCCTGACTCGGTCACCATCTGGTAGGTGCCTTCCATCACGCCAAAAGGGGTGCCGAGCGGACAGCCGGACGTGTACTCGAACGACTCGCCGGCCTTGAGCGTCGGCTGCTTGCCCACGACCCCCGGCCCGCGGACTTCCTCGACATGCCCGGTACCGTCGGTGATCAGCCAGTGCCGTGTCAGCAGCTGGACGGTTTCGGGGCCTTCATTCGCGATCGTGATCGTATACAGGAAGAACCACTGGCTCTTCGACGGCTCGGAGCGATCAGGCGCGTACTCGGCCTGCACGGCGACCCGGACGCCCCGGGTCAACGCTTCGGAATTGAACATGTAGTCATGATGGACGATTCGGCCGCTTCCGGGCAAGCC
>JBDTOB010000213.1:0-5315 GCA_039933435.1 Acidobacteriota bacterium
CGCCCCGAAGCCGGTCGGTCAGAAGCCGTAGCTGGAAGCTGTTAGCTGGAAGCTGTTAGCTGGAAGCTGGAAGCAGTCATGAAATTCAGCATCGTCGTCTTTCCCGGATCGAACTGCGATCACGACGCCTACCACGCCGTCAAGCACGTGCTCGGCCAGGAGGCGGAGTTCGTCTGGCACAAGGACACTGACCTCAAGGCGGCCGACGTCGTCGTCCTGCCCGGCGGCTTCTCGCACGGCGACTACCTGCGGACCGGCGCGATTGCCCGCTTCTCGCCGGTGATGGCGGCCGTCCGGGCGTTCGCGGAGGGCGGCGGACCGGTGCTCGGCATCTGCAACGGCTTTCAGATCCTGTGCGAGGCGGGGCTGCTGCCCGGCGCGATGCTGCGCAACCGCGACCTCAAGTTCCACTGCGCGCACGTGCCGATCCGGGTCGAGCAGACCGACACGCCGTTCACCCTCGCGGCCGCGAAGCACCAGGTGCTGCGGATTCCGATTGCCCACGGCGAAGGCAACTACTACGCCGAAGCCGACGTCCTCGAGACGCTCGAGCGCGAGCGGCGGGTAATTTTCCGCTACTGCAGCCCTGAGGGAGAAGTGACCGAGGCCGCCAATCCCAACGGCGCCCTCAACGGCATCGCCGGCATCTGCAACGAGCGCCGCAACGTCGTCGGGCTGATGCCGCACCCGGAGCGGGCCTGCGAGCCCGCGCTCGGCAGCGACGACGGGCTGGTGCTGTTCGAGTCGGTGCTGACCGCGCTCGCCGGAGAGGGAGCGCTGCAGTCATGAGCACCGTCGATACCGCGCTGCTCGAGCGCCATGGGCTGACGCCCGACGAATACGCCCGCATCGTCCGCGCCCTGGGGCGCGAGCCGGCGATCGCCGAGCTGGGGATTTTCTCGGTGATGTGGTCCGAGCACTGCAGCTACAAGAGCTCGCGGATGCACCTGCGCAAGCTGCCGACCCAGGGCCCGCGGGTGCTGCAGGGGCCGGGCGAGAACGCCGGCGCGGTCGATATCGGCGACGGCCTGGCCGCGGTCTTCAAGATCGAGTCGCACAACCATCCCTCGTTCATCGAGCCGTATCAGGGCGCCGCCACCGGCGTCGGCGGCATCATCCGCGACATCTTCACGATGGGGGCGCGGCCGATCGCGCTGATGAACTCGCTGCGCTTCGGCGACCTCGACGGCGCCGAGGGGGCGCGCACCCGCCGCACCGTCGAAGGGGTGGTGGCGGGCATCGCCGGCTACGGCAACAGCATCGGCATTCCCACCGTCGGCGGCGAGATCGTCTTCGACGAGCGCTACGCCGGCAATCCGCTGGTCAACGTCTTCTGCCTGGGCATCGCCGACGCCGACGCGCTGGTCCTCGGCAGCGCCTCGGGCAGCGGCAACCCGGTCTACTACGTCGGCTCGAAGACCGGGCGGGACGGCATCCACGGCGCCACCATGGCCTCGGCCGAGTTCGACGACAAGTCGGCCGAGAAGCGGCCGGCGGTCCAGGTCGGCGATCCCTTCATGGAGAAGCTGCTCCTCGAGGCCTGCCTCGAGCTGATGAAGACCGATGCGCTGATCGGGGTGCAGGACATGGGCGCGGCCGGTCTGACCTGTTCGACCTGCGAGATGGGGTCGCGCGGCGGCGCCGGCATCGAGATCGACGTCAGCCACGTGCCGCAGCGCGAGACCGGCATGACGCCCTACGAGATCATGCTCTCCGAGTCGCAGGAGCGGATGCTGCTCTGCGTCAAGAAGGGGCGCGAAGCGGACGTCGAGCGGGTGTTCGAGAAGTGGGACCTGCACGCCGCGCACATCGGCTACGTCACCACCGACGGCATCATGCGGGTCAAGGATCGCGGCGTCGTCGTCGCCGAGATCCCCAACACCGCGCTCGTCGACGAGGCGCCGGTCTACGATCGGCCGACGGCGCGGCCGTCCTATCTCGACGACGTCCGGCGCTTCGATCCGGCGGCGCTGCCGAGGCGCGACGCGCGGGAGTCGCTGTTGACGCTGCTCGGGTCGCCGAGCATCGCCAGCAAGCGCTGGGTCTACCGCCAGTACGACCACATGGTCCGCACCAACAGCATCGTCCTCGCCGGCATGGGGGCGGGCGTGGTGCGGGTCAAGGGGACGGCGCGGGCGCTGGCGCTGTCGGTGGACGGCAACGGCCGCTACTGCTACCTCGATCCGCGCCGCGGCGCGATGCTGGCGGTGGCCGAGGCGTCGCGCAACGTCGCCTGCGCCGGCGGGGTGCCGATCGGCGCCACCAACTGCCTCAACTTCGGCAATCCCGAGCGCCCCGAGACGATGTGGCAGCTGGTCGAGGCGATCGAGGGCATCGCCGAGGCCTGCCGCGCGCTCGACGTGCCGATCACGGGAGGCAACGTCAGCCTCTACAACGAGACCAACGGCGAGGCGATTTATCCGACGCCGATCATCGGCGTGGTCGGCCTGCTGGAGGATGCGGGCGCGGCGCTGGCGCGTCCGTTCCGCGAGGCGGGCGACGAGGTGGTGCTGCTTGGCGAGGGCCATGGCGAGATCGGCGGCAGCGAATATCTGAAGGCTGTCCACGGGCTGGTGGCGGGAGAACCGCCCAGCCTCGACCTGGCGCGCGAACGCGCGCTCATCGACCTGATGCCGCGGGCGGCGGCGGCCGGCCTGGTGCGCTCCGCCCACGACTGTTCCGACGGCGGCGTCGCCGTGACCCTCGCGGAGTGTACGTTCGACGGCGGCATCGGCCTCGAGGTCGATCTGCCGGCGGTCGCGGATTCGGCCGGCGACGCCGTGGCGGCGGCGCTGTTCGGCGAGTCCGCGTCGCGGGCGATCGTGGCGGTACGCGCCGCCGACCGCGACGCGTTCCTGAAGCTGGCGGCGGCGGCGGGGGTGCCGGCCCGGGTCATCGGCCGGACCGGCGGCAGCCGGATGACGATCCGCGTGGCGGGGGCGCCGGCCGTCGATTGCGGCGTTGCCGAGGCGGAGCACATCTGGAACGGAGCGATTGCCGCGCACTTCAGGCGCGCCTCGGCGTAAAATAGACACTTCCCGATCGCACCAGACGCGGGCAGGATGCCAGGCGCCCGGCGCAAGGCCGCACAGGACCGATGCTCGACAAATTCAAGGACGAATGCGGCGTCTTCGGCATTTTCGGTAACCCCGAAGCTGCCAACCTGACCTACCTCGGCCTCTATGCCCTCCAGCATCGTGGCCAGGAGAGCGCCGGCATCGTCACCGCCGACGGCGAGCGGATGCGGGCCTCGCGCGCCATGGGGCACGTCGCCGACGTCTTCGACGGCGCGGCGCTGGAGGGGCTCCCGGGGCACCTGGCCATCGGCCATACCCGCTACTCGACGGCGGGCGGCAGCCTGCTGTTCAACGCCCAGCCGTTCCTGATCGACTGCGCGCACGGACAGATTGCCGTCGCCCACAACGGCAACCTGGTCAATGCCCGCGAGCTTCGCGACGAGCTCGTCCAGAACGGGTCGATCTTCCAGACCAGCAGCGACACCGAGGTGCTGCTGCATCTCTACGCCCGCGCCAAGGGGGACTCGGTCGAGGATGCGCTGATTGAGTCGATTGCGCAGATTCGCGGCGCCTTCTCGCTTGCCCTGCTCACCAAGGACCGCCTGATTGCGGTGCGCGACCCCAACGGCTTCCGGCCGCTCGCCCTCGGACGGCTCGGCGATGCCTGGATCGTCTCCTCCGAGACCTGCGCGCTCGATCTCATCGGCGCCACCTACGTGCGCGACGTCGAGCCCGGCGAGGTGGTGATCATCGGCGTCGGCGGGCTGCGATCGATTCGCGCCTTTCCCCCGGCGCCGCAGCTGTCGCAGTGCGTCTTCGAGCACGTCTACTTCGCACGGCCCGACAGCTACGTGTTCGGCCGCAGCGTCAACGACGTCCGCACCGAGCTCGGACGCGTGCTGGCGCGCGAGGCGCCGGCCGAGGCCGACGTGGTGGTGCCGATCCCCGACTCCGGCGTCTGCGCCGCGACCGGGTTCGCCGAGCAGGCGCAGCTGCCGCTGCGCATGGGCCTCATCCGCAATCACTACGTCGGCCGCACCTTCATCCAGCCGCAGCAGTCGATCCGCCACTTCGGCGTCAAGGTGAAGCTCAACCCGGTGCGCAGCATTCTCGAAGGCAAGAGCGTCGTGCTGGTGGACGACTCGCTGGTGCGCGGCACCACCAGCCGCAAGATCGTCAAGATGGTGAAGGCCGCAGGGGCGCGCGAGGTGCACCTCCGGATCAGCTGCCCGCCGACCATCTCCCCCTGCTTCTACGGCGTCGATACCCCGAGCCGCTCGGAATTGATCGGCGCCACCCACACCATCGAGGAAATTCGCAAGTACGTTGGTGCCGACACGCTGGCCTACCTCAGTCTCGAGGGCTTGCGCGCCGCGCTCGGCACCGACCAGAAGTCGTACTGCACGTCGTGCTACACGGGCGTGTATCCGGTCGCCTTCCCCCGCAACGAACACTCGTATCTCCAGCTCGCCCTCAAATCGGTCGATTGACGCGCATGCGAGCTCTCGGCGCGGTGGTGGCCCTGCTGACGATCGTGCCCGGCGTCAGCCGGGCGCAGGTCGCGACACCCCGGGCGTCCGCTCCGTCGGCGGAACAGCGGGAGGTCGCGGTCACCCCGGCCGAGCTCCAGGCGGCCATCGATCGGCTCGCCACCATCGACTACGCCGTGCGCGTCACCGCGGCGCGCACCATCCGTCGCGCCCCGCCGGCGATGGCGGTGCCGGCGCTGACCGCGGCGGTTGCCGGCCACAAGGACGGCTACGTCCGCTTTCGCTCGCTCATCCTCCTCTCCGGCTTCAACGATCCGCGGACCGCGGATGTGTTCGCGGGGCTGCTGGCCAATCCCAACGACCGTCTCCGCGCCGCCGCCTACGCCTACTTCGAGCACAATCCCGATCCGGCGATCCTTCCGCGCCTGGTGGCGGCGCTGCCGCGCGAGGAGTCTGAGTTCGTGCGTCCGGCCCTGACCCGCGCGCTGGCCGCGTCCGCGGCCGACCCCAGGGTCCGCGCTCTTCTGCCGGATCTGGTGATGAAGGGGCAGGACTTCTTCCGCAGCGGCGTCATCGAGGCGATGGGGGATTACAAAGTCGCCGCCGTGCTGCCGGTGCTGACCACGGTCGCCGGGCTGGAGGGGCCGCTGCAGGACGACGCGGTGCTGGCGGTGGGGAAGATCGGCGACAAACGTTCGCTCGAGCTGCTCGCCGGGCTGCAGCGGACGGCGCCGAAAAGCGTCCAGCCGTCGATTGCGGCGGCGATCTGTCTCCTGGGCGTGAACTGCTCGTCGCATCAGGGCTACCT
>JBDTOB010000214.1:0-5315 GCA_039933435.1 Acidobacteriota bacterium
CCGTCATCGACGCCCCCGCGGTGAATGCTTTTGCCCTGCCGGGCGGATACATCTACATCACCCGGGGGATCCTCCCCTTCCTGCAGAACGAAGCGCAGCTCGCAGGCGTGCTGGGGCACGAAATCGGGCACGTCACCGCCCGCCACTCAGCCCAGCAGTACACCAAAGCGACCAGCGCCGGCATCGGCCTGACTCTGCTCAGCATCTTCGTGCCGCAGGCGCGGCCGCTCCAGGGGATCACCGAACAGGCGCTGGGGGTCCTCTTCCTGAAGTACGGCCGCGACGACGAACTGCAGGCGGACCGCCTCGGCGTGCGCTACGCGGCGGCGGCCGACTGGGATCCAGCCGGCGTCGCCGGCATGCTGACGACGCTGGAGCGGCTGGACCAGGCGGCGGGCAGCCGCAAGGGAGTTCCCAACTGGCTCTCGACCCACCCGGCGCCGGAGGATCGCGTCCAGCAGATCGAGCCGGTGATCCAGCAGGCGCGGGCGGCGATGGGGGCGGCGCCTGCGGCCGTGGACCGGGCCGCTTTCCTGCGCCGCATCGATGGCATTGTCTACGGCGACAGTCCGAGCGAAGGGATCGTCAAGGGCAACGAGTTCCTGCATCCCGATCTGCGGCTGGCGGTGACCTTTCCGAAAGGCTGGGAGATTCAGAACTCGCAGTCCCAGGTTGTCGCCAAAGCGCCCGAGCAGGAGCAGTACATGATCCTGCAGCTGGTCCCCGATCCGCGCGGATCGGTCGAGCAGATTGCGCGCCAGAGCATGGCCAATGCCGGTTTCCGTCAGGTCAACGGCAAGGCGACGGAGATCAACGGCGCGGACGCGTATGTCGGCACCTATCAGGGAAGTCTACAGGGCCTCGGCGACGTCGTGGTGACGGCGGCGCACCTGGTGCACGAGCGCAACGTCTACGTGCTGGCGGGGCTGGCGCCGCGCAACGACATCGCCGGCGTGCAGACGGCGTTCGAGTCGAGCATCGGTTCGTTCCGCAGCCTGTCTCGCGCCGAAGCCGCCCGCATCAAGCCGAACCGGATCGACCTGTATCTGGTGCGTGAGGGGGACACCTGGCAGTCCGTCGCCGAACGCACCGGACAGGACACGATCTCGGGAGCGACGCTGGCGATCATGAACGGACGGAGCCTCAGCCAGCCACCGACGCCGGGGGACCGCATCAAGGTGGTGGTGACCGAGTCGTAGTTCACGGCCGGAGCAGACGCGTCAGCTTGAGGGTCAGGCCGCGATTGGTCAGCACGGGAAAGCCCCGCCCGAAGGTGTCGCGGCCGTCGCTGTAGACCAGGAACAGCTCGCTGCCGGGGACGTACTCCCAGCGGAACCTGACGTTGGTCGTCACCAGCCTGCTGGTCGAGTTGTACTGGATGAAGGCGGCGGTCAGCATCCGCGGCGTGAACGACAGGCTGGCGCGGACGCTGGCGAGCGTCGCGGTGAAGCGGCTGGCGGGCAGTTCGACGCGATTGAACGAGAGGCCGGGCTCGAGCGAGAGCTGATGGGTGATCTCGGCGCGCCCGCGATAGCCGACGTCGGTGCGGGTGCCGCCGTAGAAACCGCCGCGCGCGGTCGAGAGCTCTCCGGACACGCGCCGCTGTGTGCCGAGCATGTAGGCGGCGCGCACCGTCGGCGCCCGGTAGGCGCCTGGCGCGACGGTCGCCGAGGCGAGCGGAAACGCGGTCGAGATCAGCTCGAAGTCGTGGAAATATCCGACGCTCCAGCTGTCGCCGCTCTGCATCTCGGTGCGCAGGACGGCCCGGGTCTGCCGGTTCTCGAGCCGGCCGGCGCCGTTGGCGAGATAATCGAGCCCTGCTTCGTAATTGACCTTGCGGACGCCGCGCCAGTGGGCCGGACGGCGGCTGATTCGAATCTGCGCGATCTCCTCGCCAAAGTCGGCCCGCCGCAGAAAGCCGGACTCGGGATTGAAGCCTGCCCCCACCATCAGGCGCTCCGCCTGAAAGCCAAACAGGTCGGCGTCGTAGTCCACGCGGGCGCGATAGCTGCGGCCGCCACGCCCCGCCGTGTCGGAGCCGGCGTAGTAGCCGACGAGATTGAGATTTTTGAAGAAGGAAAAGTTGGCGTCCAGGCCGAACACGCCGTTGTCGCCGGCGCGGCCGCTCACCGTCGTCGGCGAGCGCCGCGTGCCGATGACGCCGATGTAGCTGCGCCGGAGGATGTCGCGCTTCACCCGCACGACTGAAAAGTTGGTGGAGGGCTGCCCGCCGAGCGGCGCATCGCCGGTCTGGATGTCGAGCAGGCCGAGGGTGTAGCGTCCGGCCTTGCCGGTCAGGCGGGCGCCGCCTTCGATGGGCACCGCACGCGTGCCGCTCAAGCCGATGCGCCGGCTGAAAAAGAGCACTGGGGTGTTGAGCGGAACGGACGTCACCGAGGTCAGGGTGCCGGTCGGAGGCGTGGTGCTGGCGCCGCCGAAGGCGAAGGTGCCCTGCCCCTCCAGGAAGAACTCCCGCTTCTCCGGGAACAGCAGGTTGAAGCGCGTCAGGTTGACCTGCTGATCGTCGTCTTCGACCTGCGCGAAATCCGTGCGGAAGGTGACATCGGCGGTCAGGCTCGGCGTGACGCCGTACTTCAGGTCGAAGCCGGCGTTGCGCTCGAGGCGGTTCCTGAACGCCGCATCACTGGCGCGATCCGCCTTGAGGTTGCCGACGACGTAGGGTTTGAAGTCGAGGTTGAGCGCCGGCGGCGGCGTCTCGAGCCCTTCGAGGTTCGCCGCCTGCGAGATGCGCAGGATGCCGCGCGGCCCGGAGAGCCGAGGTACCGGGCTCAGATACGAGAGCTCGTTCTTCCACCGCACGTTGCGGCGGATGTTGATGCCCCACACCTGCGGACCGCTGCCGCGATAGCGGAGCGACCGGAACGGGATCGCCATCTCGACCGTCCATCCCTCCGCGTCCCGCCGGCTGCGCTCGATCCAGGTGGCGTTCCAGTCGCGATTGACGTCCCGCTCGTCGGTGATCTGGGTGTCGAGCATGCCGCCGACGGCGTTGGTCAGAAACTCGTAGGCGTTGCGGCCGTCGTGGAAGGTGTCCAGGACGATGCTGAGGTTGTCGTTCTGCGAGACGTTGCGGCCGTCGCGGCGCATATCGTTGGCGACAATGCGCGACGGCTGGCTGTCGCGGGCCCGGGCCGCGATGTAGATTGCCCGATCGTCGAACGTGATCCAGACCAGCGTCGCCTCGGTGGCCGGCTGCCCTTCGTCTGGATCCTGCTGGATGAAGCCGGTAATCGGAGCCAGGCTCTGGTAGACGGGCTCATCGAGCAGGCCGTCCACGTTCGGCGGAGTCGCGACCCGAACCGCGCGGACCGTGATGCGGCCCTGCGCATGGCCGCCGCCGCCCGCTGGAGGCGATGGGTCCTGCGCCCGTGCCGGCGTGGAGGCTGCGAGGAGCAGCGCGGCGAGGGCCAGACGCGAGAGTGTCGTGAGAGAGCTGTCGCGGATATGCATGCGGGAAGCGGCCCGTCGGTCTCTGGGCCTCTTCGCCCGGATCAGGAAATGGAGTAATCGCTACTTGGCGGCCGGCCTGGGAAGCGGCACGCCGGGCACTGTCTTCCCGATCTCGAAGTCGGACGGCCGCAGCCCCGTGCGGAAGCCGTCGAACCCATAGAACGATGGGTCGTAGGCGTCCACGTAGCGGACGTCGGCGCGCGCCGGCACCTCCAGCCCCAGGCCCCAGTAGACGCCGTTGACGATCAGCCGGCGCAGATCTTCATTCTGGAGGTCGGTCGCCGCCCCCAGGGTGGTCGCCAGGACGCGGTTGGTCGTCCCGGCATCGTTCCGGACCTGCCGGGTCCAGACCACCGGCATCGCCGGATCGTTGACGTCCTGCTCCTGCTTGTCGGTCGAGCGGGGCTTGCGGTAGCTTGCCGGCGGCGCGTCCGACGTCATGCCGTTGAGCACGAGACCGCGGACGAGGATCGTGGCGTCGGCCGGCGGATAGGCCTCGTAGACGTCGGTGTCGCCAAAGAGATGTTCGACGCCGCGCAGCAGCGGGTTGTCGCGCTGCGAAGGCTCGATGGCGCCGCGGGTCGCCTCGGACTTGTGCTTGCCCCAGTGCGTGAGCCAGGTCTCGCCGACGACGCGCTTGCCGAAGCCGCTGCCGTCACTGTTGTAGTTCCATGCTTCCCACGGGCTGCCCTTGGGGAAGCCGGCGAAGGCGTGGGTGCTGGTGCGAAGCGCGATGATCGGCTTGCCCGACTTCAGATAGCGGTCGAAGCGCGCCATGGTCTCGTCGGGCCAGTGGCGGAAGCGCAGCAGCATGATCACCGCGTCCGCGGAATCGAGCGCCGCGGCGTCCGGGAGCGAGGCGCCGTTTTTGGGATCGATGGTGCCATCGGGCGCGACCGGGAAGAGCACCGTGCACGCGAACCCGTGCCGCTGGCTGAGAATCTTCGCCAGCATCGGCAGCCCTTCTTCGCTCCGGTATTCTTCGTCGCCGGCCAGCAGCACGACGCGGCGTCCCTGTCCGGGACCGGGTTGCGCGGGATAGGTGACGCTCGCCTGCTGCGCCTGGACGGACGGCGTCATCAGCAGTCCGGACAGCAGCACGATCGAGACCGGGATTCTCATGAGGATCAGGCTCCAGAAGTGGCGGCAGGCGCGCGATCAGCCGGCCTGCCGGCCTTGCACGGCACGATAACACGGGCCGGGCGCACGCGTCAGCCGTCGTCCGGTGTCAGCCCTCGTCTGGCTTCAGCGATCGTCTGGCTTCAGTGCTCGAGGAGCGGGTCCGGATAAGCGCGGTCGGCTCGGCATTGGAGCTCGGCCTCGTGGCGGCGCATCCACCAGAGGCCGACTGCGCACGCCACCACGGCGGCGGCGCCGGCGGCGATCGCCATCGGCCCGCGGAGGCGCTCGAGCCGTTCGCCCAGAAAATACCCGCCGAGCCCGAACACCACCGCCCAGGCCAGGCCGCCGGTGGCATTGTAGAAGAGGAAACGCCACCACGGCATCCGGTTGATGCCGGCGAAGAGCGCCGCCAGCGCGCGCAGCACGGCGACGAAGCGGCCGAAGAAGACGACCTCCCCGCCGTACCGGTCAAAAATGAAGCGCCCGAGCCTGATGCGTGCGTCGTCGATGCGCGCGAAGCGCCCGTAGCGCACCACCAGCGCGTAGCCGATGCGCCGGCCAATCCAGTAACCGGCGTTGTCGCCGGCGATGGCGCCGACGACGGCGGCGGCGATCACCAGGGGAATACTGAGCCGGTGCGTGGTTCCGGCGAAGATGGCGGCGGTGACGAGCGCGGTCTCGCCGGGCGCGGGAACGCCCATGCTTTCGAGTGCGACCACGGC
>JBDTOB010000215.1:0-5314 GCA_039933435.1 Acidobacteriota bacterium
CGGGCGTCGAAGAGCTGATCCTGCGCGCGGGGAATCGGCGTCATCGGGCGCTTACTGGGTCACTGCGGGAGGCATGGTGTCCCACGTAGCATATGACATCCCCTCTCCCCAGGGGGACACTCATCTTTAGTCTAAGTTGTTGATTCCACAGCCTCGTCGTCGAAGGGACGGCCGATCGGCCGTCGATCCCGACCCCTATTTCAGCTTCCCGTTACAAGTCAACAAGTTGGCCTAAAGATGAGTGTCCCCGTTAGACCCAGCCGTGGCGGCGATACCACGCCAGCGTCCGGGCGACGCCGTCGCGCAGGCCCACCGCCGGGGCGTAGCCCAGCTCGGCACGCGCGCGGCTGATGTCGAAGGCCCGGCTCTTGGTGAAGAAATCAACCCGGCGGCGGTAGAGCGGCGGCTCGATGCCGAGCGGCGCGCACGCCGCCTCGCAGATCGCTCCCGCGATCCAGAACGGCCACACCGGCAGATGCAGTTTCGGCGGCGCGACCGCCGCGGCCTCGGCGACGATCGCGACCAGCTCGTTCAGCGTCGGGACCTCAGGCCCCGCGAGGATGTAGGTCCGCCCCGCCGCCGCCGGCACCGTCGCGCACAGCCGGAATCCGGCGATCAGGTCGTCGATGTAGGTGAGGTGATAGAAGATGCGGCCGTCGCCGAGGATGGGAAACCGCCTCCGCGCCACGCCGCGAAAGAGCTTCAGCAGGCGCCGGTCGCCCGGCCCGTAGATGCCGGTCGGTCGCGCGATCACCACCTCGACGCCGGCATCGTCGGCCGCCGCGCGCGCGATCGCCTCTCCCTCGAGCTTGGTGACCTGATAGATGTCGCCCGGCCTGAGCGGCGCCGTCTCCGACGCCGGCGGATGCTCGATGTCGCCGTGGACGCCGACCGTGCTGCAGTGGACCACGCGGCGGGCCCCCGCCGAGGCCGCGGCTTCGACCACGGTCCGCACCGCGGCGGCGTTGACGGCGCGGTAGGTCTCGTCGCGCAGCCCCGCCTGCCGGTAGATCGCCGCGATGTGATAAATGACCTCGACGCCGGCGGCGGCGCGCTGCACCGCGGCGGGATCGCGGAGGTCGCCGGTGATCATCTCGATGCCCGCCTCCGCCAGCCCGGCATCTGTCGTCCGCACCAGCGCCCGGACGTCGTCGCCTCCGGCGGCGAGCGCGCGCGCCAGATGTCCCCCCGTGAAGCCGGTGGCCCCGGTGACTAGGACGCGCACCGTTCGGCTACAACCGTCACCGGTGATCCGGCGAGCCGTGTCAGGCCGGCGCGCCCGAGGGCGCCCTCGACGCGTTCGGTCATCGCCGCCGAGTTGATGCGCTTGTGCAGGGCAATCGGCAGGACGAACTGGCGGTGGGATTCGACAACGCGGAAGCCGCTGGCCGCGAGCGCGGCGCCGACCGCGCGATCGGAGAAGACGCGGTAGGCCTCGACCCGCGCGCCGAGCGCATGCGCGAGGTGCCGCGTCACCGCCTGCAGCGCCGCGGCGCTGCCGAGCGCCGGATAATCGAACACCACGTGGCGGCGCGCCACCCGGCAGAGCTCGGCGAGCGACTGCCGCCAGTCCGGGGTGTGCATCAGCACCCGCAGGCAGGTGACGGCGTCGAAGGCGCGGTCCGCGAAGTCGAGCCCATGGGCGTCCCCCTGCACGAACGTCACCGCGAGACCGGCCGCCGCGGCGCGGCGCCTGGCGACCTCGAGCATCTCCGACGAGGCATCGACGCCGGTCACGAGCGCCCCGCGCGCCGCCAGCGCCAGTGCGGCGCGCCCGGTGCCGGTGCCGACGTCGAGCAGCGCGCGTCCGTCCACCGGCGCGAGGAAGCGGGCGATGACGCGCTCCTGGGAGTCCGCAACGAGGCGGCCGATCGGGCCGCCGAAGCGCATCCCGTCGAAGGCTTCCGCCATCGCCGGGTCGGCGTAGACGGAATAGCTGTAGTGATCGGGGCGCGGCGGGATGGCCGCGCTCACGCGACTCCGCCCGCGACCTGCGGCCTGGCGTCTCCGGTCAGGTGCGCCAGCGCCTGACGGGTCCGCGTCAGGTAGGCCTCGTAGCTGTACTTGGTGTCCGCCAGGGCGCGCGCCCCGTCGCCGACCGCGCGGGCCCGCGCCGTGTCGGTCAGCGCCAGGACGATGCCGGCGCCAAAGCCCTCGGCGGTCGCCGCGGTCAGGATCGCGACGTCGTCGGTGAGCACCTGCGTGTGCGTCAGCAGCCGCGTCGCCACGATCGGGCGTCCCGAGCGCAGGTACTGATAAATCTTGAGCGGCGTGTTGGTGCCGGTGCTGCGCGGCGAGACCAGGACGGCGGCGGCGTCGAGGAAGAGCGGGATCTCTTCCGCCGGACGCTGGCCGGCGAAGACGACCGAGGCCGCCAGCCCGGCGCGATCGGCCAGCGCCCGCGCCGCGGCGATCTGATCGGGGCGCCCGCCGGCGAGCACGAAGACGGCGTCGGGGCGGCGCGCGAGCACGTGCCGGGCGGCGTCGAAGAGCAGATCGAGCCCCTGGTAGGCTTCGAAGGTGCCGGTGTAGAGCACCACCGGGCCGGCCGCGGCCAGCCCCAGTTCCTCGCGAATCCGCGCGCCCGAGCCGGCGATCGGCGTGTCCCCCGACCCCGGCGCATTCTCGATGAGCACCGACGGCACGTCGGGCTCGATGGCGCGGACGACCTCCTGCAGGTGCGGGCAGATGACCACCACCACCCGCGAGTGCCGGACCACGAAGCGCTCCATCCAGGTGAAGAAGCGGGCCAGCAGCCGGGAGCGGCTGAAGGCGAAGTTGGTGAGCTGCTGCGGCAGGCTCGAGTGCATGTCGTAGAGGTGGGGCACCCCGAGCACCGCGGCAATCAGCACGCCGATGAGGCTGCCTTCCTCGTGCGAATGCACGGCGTCGTAGCGCCCGCCGATCGCCCGGCGCAGCGCCGTGACCGCCAGCGCCAGATCGAGCGGAATCTTGGCGAGCGACGGACCGATGCGGACGTCGCGGACGAACGGAGGCCGGAGACAGCGGAAGACGCGAAGGCCGGGCAGATCGACATCGCGCCCGAACGGATAGGTGACGAGGTCAACGGTATGCCCGAGAGCGAGGAGCGCTTTGATCCGGTGGTATTCGCTGAACGGTGTCCCCCGGGGCTCGAAGAACGGCTCCGGAGCAATCATGAGGATTTTCACAGGTACAGCGTCCGATTTTAGGAAACGGCAGCCGAAAGGTCAACGTAACTCGTGCTAAAATGAGAATTTATCCGTGAATCCTGAAACTATTCCCGCCGAAGTCCCTCACCGCACCGGCTGGCGCGGCTGGGTCGCTCCCCTCCTCAAGGCCCTCGTCAGCGTGGCCCTGCTGTGGGTGCTGCTCTCGCGCGTTGACGCGGCGCGGCTGTGGGCCGTCGCCCGCACGGCGTCGCCCGGCTGGCTGATCGCGGCGCTGGGCCTCTATCTCCTGATGATCCTCACCAGCGCCTGGCGCTGGGGGCTGCTGCTGAGGGCGCAGGGGCTGCGCTTCTCGTTCGGAGCGTTGACCTCATCCTTTCTCGTCGCCACCTTTTTCAACAATTTCCTGCCGAGCAACATCGGCGGCGACGTCATCCGGATCACCGACACCGCGCCAGCCGCGGGGTCGAAGACGCTGGCGACCACCGTGGTCCTCATCGATCGCGGGATCGGCCTCCTCGGCCTGGTGCTGATGGCGGCGCTCGGCGCCACCGCGGGGCCGGCGGTGTTCAGCAGCTCGGCCGGCGGCGTCGGGCCGGGCATGCTCTGGGCAGGCTTCGGCCTGGCGGCGATGATCGCCACGCCGGCGCTCCTGATGCCCGAGGGACTGGCGCGGCTGCTGAAGCCGCTGCGCATCATCCATCCCGAGTGGGTGGACGAGCGGATCGAGCGGCTGACCGGGGCGCTGGGGCGATTCCGCGAGGCCCCGGGCGCGCTCGCCGGCTGCTTCGCGGGTGCGGTGGCGGTCCAGTCGCTGCTCGTGGCGTTTTATCTGGCGATTGCCTACAGCATGCGGATTCCGGTCGGATTCGCCGAGCTCGCCGTCATCGTCCCGATCACCTTCATCGTTCAGATGCTGCCGGTCTCGATGAACGGCTTTGGCATCCGGGAGGCGACCTTCGGGTTCTATTTTGCCCGGCTCGGCCTGCCGCTGGAATCGGCCCTGGTGGTTTCCTTCATGGGCGCGGCGCTGATCATGCTGTTCTCCCTGTCGGGTGGCGTGACCTATGTGCTCCGCCATGCCCGCGCCCGCCGCTGACGCCAATCCGCGGAAATTCTTGACCTTCCGCGGCCAATCCCTTACCCTGAGACCTCCCAGCACGACTCCCTCTGTAGAAAAACCGATCTCGACCCGATAGGGTGGCTGCACCCGGCGGCGCGCCGCGGATGCACACCCTGCACGGATAGCTTCGCCCGAGGACACGACCATGAGACGCACCCGTTCCGCGGCAGCCTTGCCGGCCGTTCTGCTCCTGGCGCTTGGCGCCTGCGAGGCCCAGAAAAGCTCGAGCCCGCTCAGCCCGTCGGTGGCCGGGCCCATTCCGGGTGTGTCGATCACGGCGCCGAAGCTGCTCGAGCCCGGACAGGGGTTCAAGTTCAAGGAATCCGAGCAGCCGATCAAGCTGCTCATCGAAAACGCCAGCTCGACCGGCGTGCGGCCCATCACCTATATCTTTGAGGTGGCGGCCGACAGCGAGTTCACCTCCAAGGTCTACGCCCGCAGCGGCGTGCCGCCGGGCGACGGCGGCCGCACCAGCGTCCAGATCGACCGCCTCGACCTCGGCCGGGCCTACTACTGGCGGGCGCGGGCCGACGACGGCGCCAACAGCAGCCAGTTTGCGAGCGCCCAGTTCGAGGTGCTGCCCAAGCCGCAGCTGAACGCCCCCGGTCTCGTCACTCCGATCAACGGTGAGCGCACCGCGTCGCGCCGTCCGACCCTGACCCTGCGCAATGCCGATCGCAACGCCGCGGTAGGGGCCGTCAGTTACGAGTTCCAGGTCGCGGCCGACCAGAGCTTCGCGACCCTGACCACGGCCGGCGTGGTGATCGAAGGAGCCGGGCAGACCAGCTTCACCCCCGCCGGCGATCTCGGCGCGGATCAGATCTATTACTGGCGCGCGCGCGGCGCCGCCCGGGAGACGACCGGAGGCTGGGCCGCGGCCCAGACCTTCCGCACCGCCGTCGCGGTCGCGCCCGCGCCCGCCCCGGGCCCTGGCCCGGCGCCGGGAGGCCCCTGCGTGTCGAGCAACCCGGAAGCGATCGTCCAGTGCGAACGGAGCAAGTACGGGCACATGTCGCACGACCAGATGGCGGCCTTCATGCGC
>JBDTOB010000216.1:0-5312 GCA_039933435.1 Acidobacteriota bacterium
ACCCGTTCGCGCAGCTCGTCGAAGGCGCGCAGGCCGGCGTCGAGCCGGGCCTCGGAGGCCGCGATGGTCACGAGCAGGCTGGCGCGCCGCCCCTGGGTCTTGTGCAGGTCGTCCTGACGGGTCGCCAGCCTGGCGTCGATGTCGCGCGACGACTCTTCCAGCCGCGCCACCTCGATGGCCAGCGCGCTGCTGCGTTCGACCAGGGCCGCGTGCGACGCCTTCGCCTCCGACGTGCGGCTGGCCTGCGCCTGCATCGCTTCGCGGGCCTCGAACAGCCGGCGCTGCGCCGCGTTCAGCAGCTCGTCGGCGGTGCGCTGCTCCGCCTCGATCCGGGTGATCGATTCGCGCGCCTCGTCCTGCCGCGCCTCCTGCACCCGCAGCTGTTCCTCGGCCGAGCGGCGCTCGCTGGCGATCTGCTCCTGCTTGCGGCTGATGCGTTCCGCGGTCCCCGCCGCGGCGGCGGTCTGGAGGTCGAAGCCGACGCCGTCCTTCTCGAGACGATGGAGCTCCCCCTGCAGCGACAGGAGGGCCGACTCGATCGAGGCAATCGTCAGGTCGAGCGCGGCGATGTCTTCGCGCAGCCGTTCCGCGGCCGCACCCTCGACCTCGGCCCGTTCGCGGAGCTCCTTGATTTCGCGCTTGGTCGTGAGAATGCCGCGGGCCTCGGCGCGAGCGCCGCCCTCGACGACGGAATGGCCACGGAAGACTTCTCCGTCGAGCGTCGCCACCGGGGCGGCGGTGGAGAGCGAGGCCTCGCGCGCCGCGCCGTAGTCCGGGGCAATCCAGGCGTTGGCGATGGCGGCGCGGATC
Source organism: Acidobacteriota bacterium (assembly GCA_039933435.1). Taxonomy (GTDB): domain Bacteria; phylum Acidobacteriota; class Vicinamibacteria; order Vicinamibacterales; family 2-12-FULL-66-21; genus JALZOC01. Next base: position 811 of record JBDTOB010000216.1, read on the forward strand.
ACCCCCTCGGCGGGCCCGGTCACCCGGACGACGTCGCTGAGGGAGACCAGCGCCGGGTGCGGCGGCGGGGTGTGGCCGGCGGCCGCCGCGTCGCCGGCGCCGCCGGCGACGAGAAAGCCGACGCGGCCGGCATCGCGGCCCCTGGCAAAGGCGAGCCCGGCGGCGGCCTGTTCGTGCGACGCCACCACGACGTGCTGGAGCAGATCGCCGAGACAGGCCTCGACGGCGCGCTCGTGGCGCCCCTCGACGTCGAGATAGTCGGCGACCGAGCCGAGCTGGCCGACGTCGCTGCCGGATTCGGCCAGCAGCAGGCGGGCGCCGTCGCCGTACTCGGCGCGGGCGGCGTCGAGCTCCTCGAGCGATTTGAGGCGGGCGTGAACACCGGCGAGCTCGCGTTCGCGGGCGCGGAACTCCTGGGCCCGGCCGTCGCGGTCGGCGCGGGCGGCGGAGAGCCCGGACTCCCGGCCTACGCGGTCGAGACGGAGGGCCTCGATGCTCTCGACGGCGCGATGGGCGCCCTCCTCGGCGGCGGCGCGATCGGCGGCGGCGCGATCGAGCTCGACCCGGAGGTCGTGATGCTCCCCTTCGAGCTTGCCGATCTGCTCGGCGAGGCGGCCGCGGGCCGCGGCGGCGTGCTCCATCGCGTGGCGCAGCGCCGTGGCGGCATTGACCGCCGCGAACGCTTCACTGCGCGCCCCCTCGACGTCCGACTCGAGGCTCTCGATGTGCCCCTGCGCCTCGGCGTAGGCGGCCTCCTCGGCGCGTAGCGTCCCGGCGGCCTCCGACCGTTCGGCCGCGGCCCTGGCGGCGGCCTCGCGACGCGCCTCGAGCTCGAGGCGGGCGGGCTCGCGCCGGCTCTCGAGCGCCTGGACCTCGGCGTCAATCGCGGCGGCGGCGGCGGCCAGCGACTCGACCTGCTGCGTGTCGAAGGCGATGTGCTGCTGCAGACGGCCGGTTTCCAGCTCGCTGGCGTGGGCAGCCTCGCGCGCGGCCGTGGTCTCGCTGTCGGCCTCGGTCAGCTCGAGGCGGAGCCGCTCGAGCGTGGACTCGACTTCGGCGACGTGCGCGGCCGCCGCGGTTTCGCGCGCCCGCGCATCCGCGAGCGCGGCGCGGGTGCCTTCGATGCCCTCGGAGAGCTGGCGGTGGCGGTGCGCGAACTGGACCTTTTCCCAGCGGCGCAGCTCGTCGCGCAGCCGCCGGTAGCGCCGCGCCTTGGCCGCCTGGCGCTTGAGCGCGCCGCGCTGCTTCTCGACCTCGAAGACGATGTCGTCGACGCGGGTGAGGTTCTGCTGCGCGGCCTCGAGCTTGAGCTCGGCGGCGCGGCGCCGGCTCTTGTACTTGGTGACGCCGGCGGCCTCCTCGATGAGCTGACGGCGATCGGTCGGCCGGGCGCTGAGGATCTGGCCGATCTTCCCCTGCTCGATGACCGCGTAGGCCTTGATCCCGAGGCCGGCGTCCATCAGCAGGTCCTGCACGTCGCGCAGCCGCACCGACTCGCCGTCAATCAGGTACTCGCTCTCGCCGGAGCGATAGAGTCGGCGCATGAGCTCGACATCGCGGACGATCAAGGGCAGCTCGTCTTCGACCGCGACGCCGCCACCGCTGCCGGGGAGCTCGCCGGAGTGCCCCTCTCCGTTCGCTTCGGTCATAGCCCCCATGGCCCCCATGGCCCCCATGGCCTGCAGGCCCGGCTGGGCCGCTGACCTCGACTGGACAGGGATGTTGCCGGGCACACGCGCCGCCACCCCTGCGAGCCGCAGCCGCACTTCGGCGGCGCCGGTGGGCTTGCGCGCATCGCTGCCGCCGAAGATCACATCCTCCATGCGGTCGCCGCGCAGGCTCTTGGCGCTTTGCTCGCCGAGGACCCATGTCAGGGCATCGACGACATTGCTCTTGCCGCACCCGTTCGGACCGACGATCGCGGTCACCCCCCGGTCGAAGGTGAGCTCGGAACGGTCCGGGAAGCTTTTGAAGCCGGCAATTTCGAGGCGCTGGAGCCGCATGAGGTTCGATTCCTTCCGAAAAGCCCGACACGAAGGCAGGCCCCTTCGGCAGACGGGGCAGAGCCCGGGCCGGAAGCGGGCGGGTATCGCTTCGAACGAGTGAGCTGTCTGGGAGCGGTAACGTGACCCGAGCCTACCGTCCGGGCGAACGGCGGCAAGTCTAGCAAGCCACCATACCTTGGGGCAACAGGAAAGTGAGACCGCATGATATAGGGCCAAATGCCCTACGAGCGGCCTCTACTGCAGCCGTGCTCCGCGGGTGCTTTTGGCCGGCGTCAGCTGCAGCAACCGCTCGGCTTCGCCGAACTGGGCGAGCGCGAACTGGGCCTGGGGATCGCGGGCGATCAGGTTCTTGCGCGCCTCGTCCATCCCGAACAGCGCCGAGTCGATCTCGAAGTGAATCATGGCGCGGATGAAGGGCTCGTCCTTGGCAAACGCCTCTTCATCGACCTTGACCTTCCGCGTCGCCAGCCGCGCCTTGAAGTCGGCGAGCATCGCGTCGGTCACCGTGAAGCCGCGGGCCAGCGGCTTGCGTCCCTTGTTGGCGGCGCTCAGGCGGGTGTCCCCTTCGGCGGTGAACTGATTCGCGTAGTCGACAAACTCCTGGCGGCTCTGGAGCAGCTTGCCGAACCGGGTCGGCGTGAAGCCTTCGACCGTGCCGACGAAGAATTTGTCCGGCTCGATGCCGCCGCCGCCGTAGACCTTCCGCCCGGCGTCGGTGTACTTCAGTTCCGACGCGGTATGCGCGCGCTCGGCGGTCTGATCCCGGAACGTGTAGGTCAGGTACTCGTCGAAGGTGCCGTCCCACGGGCGCTGGATCATCCGGCCCGACGGCGTGAAGTAGCGGCCGGTGGTCACCGCCACCCCCGCCCCTTCGCTGATCGGGTAGACCGACTGTACCAGCGCCTTGCCGAACGTGCGCTCGCCGACGACCAGCGACCGATCGTGGTCCTGGAGCGCGCCGCTGACGATCTCCGACGCGCTGGCACTGCCGCGGGTCACGAGCGTGACCATCGGCAGGTGCGTGTAGAGGCTCTCCTCGGTGGCGCGGTATTCCTGATTGGCGTTGGGCACCCGTCCACGGGTGGAGACGATCATGTCGCCGCGCGGGAGAAAGCGGTTGGAGATGCGGATCGCCTGGTCGAGCGCGCCGCCGGGGTTTTCGCGCAGGTCGAACACCAGCCGCTTCATGCCGGCCGCGGTCAACTTCTGGAGTGCGTCGCCCATCTCCCGGTCGGACGTCTCGGTGAACTGATCGAGCTTGATGTAGCCGGTCTCACGGTCGATCATGAAGGCGGCGCGGACGGTGGTGATGTTGACCTCGTCGCGCTGCACGTCCATGTCGATCAGGCCGTCGTAGCCGGCGCGCCGGATCGAGATGTTGACGCTCGAGCCCTTCGGTCCCTTCAGTTTCTTGACCGCCTGGTCGCTCGTCCACCCCTTGGCGTCCTGCGCGCCGATGCGCGCGATCACGTCGAAGCGCCGCAGGCCCGCCTTGTAGGCCGGGGACCCTTCGAAAATCGACTGCACCGTGATGTCGCCGTCGATCACCTGGATGGTGATGCCGAGGCCGTAATAGTGCCCCTCCTGCCGCTCGCGCATCTGCGCGTAGGCCTTGGGGTCGAAGAAACTGGAGTGCGGATCGAGGGTGTGGAGCATGCCGTCGATGGCGCCGTAGACCAGGCGATCGGACGGCAGATCGTCGACATACTCGCGGTCGATGGCGTCAAGCGCGGCGTTGAAGACGCGGTACTGCTGCGAGACCTCGTCCTGGCGGGCGAGCGCGCTGCTGCCGAAGAAACCGCCGGCGAGCGCGGCCAGGATCACGGCAAGAACGGCTGCGGCCAGAAAACGGGGAGTGCGCATGATCGCATCGTAACAGACCAAGTATCGGCGCCGCAACGACTTCCGGGCGCCGCCGGCGCCGCCTGCCTTGACCGCGCCGGGCCGGCTTCCTATAATGAAGCCAGGCCTAGTACGCCATCGATCTCAACCGTCAACTGTCAGCCCTCTCAAGGATTCTCACATGCTGGGTTCTATCGGGATGCCCGAGCTGATCATCATCTTCGTGATCGCTCTGATTATCTTCGGGCCCCGGAAGCTGCCTGAGCTCGGCCGGTCTCTGGGCAAGAGCATCAACGAGTTCAAGCGCGCCTCGAACGAGCTGCGCAACACCCTCGACGAGGAAATCCGGGTGGAAGAGACACGCTCCACCGAGCGGCCGCGGGTGTCGGAGCCGGCTGCGCCGCCGGCGCACGCCTATGCCGGTGACGAGCACGCCGTGCCTCGCCAGACCGGCACCGGCGAGGTCTAGCCCACCCAATGGCCCTCGTGCCGTTTCCGGGCGCAGCTGCGCCCGACGATGATCCACACATCCATCTCACCGACCCCGACGTCTTCGAAGACGCCGGGGCGAAGATGTCGTTCCTGGATCACCTCGACGAGCTGCGCAAGCGGCTGATCAACTGCGTGATTGCGCTAGTGGTCGGCTGCGTCATC
>JBDTOB010000217.1:0-5228 GCA_039933435.1 Acidobacteriota bacterium
ACGCTCGGCGCCCTGACCCTGCGCGCCGATGCGGTGGCCGTGGTCGCCATCGCCCAGGCGCGCTTCGCCCTCCGCGACACGGGTCCCCACCAGGGGGACACTCATCTTTAGCGTAAGTGATTGATTACAAAAGAGGAGTAATTGCAACCCGGCCGAGCGTGAGGAAGAGGGCAATCCGCCGGCGACAACGTGGCGTCACGTTCAAAACGCGAGGGCATCCGAGTCTGGTCACGAACCGTACGCGTCTGATGGCCGGCCGCCCGTCCCGCGACCGAGTAGAGCTGCCGCCCATTCCCCGTCGTGGCGGACGTCCGTCGGCTCCATCCCCAGCGCAACGGCGACGCCATTCAGCTCATTCAGGCTGAAGCCGCTGACGATCAGCCGTCCGTCATCGGCCACCATGCCCCGCAGGCTCTCGGCGAACCGTCGCAGCGCCGCGGCCGTGAGATTGGCCAGCACGACGTCCCCGCGGAGGTGGCCAGCCGCAGAAACGTCGGACTGGACGACCGATATGGGTGGGTAGCCGCGGCTCCCTATAATATTCAACGACTTACCGTAAAGATGAGTGTCCCCGTCGATGTTGTCGCGGGCGTTCCCGAGCGCGTCCGGGTCGTTGTCCAGCGCCGTCACCGTGGCCGCCCCGAGGCGGCGGGCCGCAATGGCGAGGACCCCGGACCCCGTGCCCACGTCGATGACCCGCTGGCCCGCGACGCCGATCGTCTGCAGCAGCTCGAGGCACATGCGCGTGGTCGCATGATGGCCGGTGCCGAAGCCCATCGACGGCTCGATGACGATGACGATGTCGCCGGCCGCGGGGGCGGGGACATCCCACGGCGGCGCGACAACGATGCGTCCGGCGCGGATGGCTGTCAGGGCCGCTTGACTGCGCCGCGCCCAGTCCTCGTCGTCCACATCGACAGCGGTGAGGGACAGGAGGCGATCGCCGAGCGCGGCGTCGAGGGCGGACACGGCGTCGTCGCGCTGGGACGGGAGCCGGAAGAAGACCCGCCACTGGTCGCCGGCGTCGGCGTCGTGAATGGCGAGCGGCTCGAAGGGGTCGAGCGCGGCGTAGAGGCGATCGTGCAGGTCGTGGAGCGCGGCGGTGTCGGGCCCGGACGCGTAGCGCACGTCGAGCGCGGGATAGCTAGCCAAAGATGTCTTTGACGCGCTCGAAGAACGGCTTGCCCGCCGGGTCCCCCTCGTCGTCCAGCTGCTCGTGCGGGAGCGTGCGCCCGAGCTCTTCGAGCAGCTGCCGCTGTTCCTTGGTCAGCTTCTTCGGCACCGCGACGCGCGCGATCACGTGCAGGTCGCCATGGCCGCGGCCGCTGACGTGCGGCATGCCCTTGCCGCGGAGCTTGAAGCGCGTCCCGGCCTGCGTCCCGGCCGGGACGTGGACCTCCTCGCGGCCGTCGAGCGTCGGCACCTTGACCGAGCCGCCGAGCGCGAGCGTCGGGAAACTCATCGGCATCTCGCAGTAGAGGTCGTCCTCCTCGCGATGGAAGAACGAGTGCTCCTGGACGTGGACGACCACGTAGAGGTCGCCGGGAGGGCCTCCGGCAGTGCCGTGCTCCCCCTCGCCGTAGAGACGAAGCCGCTGCCCGGTGGCGATTCCCGCCGGGATCTTCACCGTCAGCTTGCGCTCGCGCGCTACCCGTCCGGCGCCGCGGCAGGTCTGGCACGGCTTGGCGATGGTCTTGCCTGTGCCGCGGCAGTTGCCGCAGGGCCGCGCCACCGTCAGGAACCCCTGCTGATAGCGCAGCTGTCCGGTGCCTTTGCACTGGCTGCAGGTCTCGGCGCTGGTCCCTTCGGCCGCGCCGGATCCCTTGCACGTTTCGCAGGTCTCCTCGCGGGGAATCTGGATGCTGGTCTCGGTGCCGGTGGCCGACTCCTCGAACGAGATCTCGAGGTCGTAGCGCAGGTCGGCGCCGCGCTGCGGGCCGCCGCGGCGGCGGCGCTGGCCGAAGATGTCCCCGAGGCCGAAGACGTCGCCGAGGCCAGAGAAGATGTCGGAGAAGTCGTTGAAGATGGTCGGGTCGACGCCGGCGCCGCCGCTGCCGCTGACGCCGGCGTGCCCGAAGCGGTCGTAGAGCCCGCGCTTCTGCGCGTCGGCGAGGATCGCATAGGCCTCGGCGGCTTCCTTGAACGCTTCCTCGGCCTTCTTGTCGCCGGGGTTGCGGTCGGGATGATATTTCAGCGCCAGCTTGCGATACGCGCTCTTGATCTGCTGGTCGACGGCGCCGCGCTCGACGCCGAGGACCTCGTAGTAATCCCGCTTCGCCACACTGCTCACCCCTTGGCCACCTTTACCATGGACGCCCGCAGCAGCCGGTCACCCAGCATGTATCCGCGGCGGAACTCCTCGATGATCTCGCCGTCGCGCCGGCCGTCGGCCGGTTCGTGGGCGACCGCCTGATGGTAGTAGGGATCGAAATCAACGCCCAGCACCTCGATGGCGCGAACCCCGCGCTTGCGCAGGATTTCGCCGAGTTGGCGATGAATGATCTCGACGCCGCGCCGGTAGGCTTCCGCCGACTCGCCGACGGCATCGGCCTTGAGCGCCCGCTCGAGGTCGTCCATCAGCGGCAGCAGCTCTTCGAGCATGCCCGCAGCCGCGGCATCGGCGAGCGTCTGGCGCTCGCGCTCGACGCGCTTCCGGTAATTGTCGAACTCCGCCTGCTTGCGCAGCAGCAGATCGTAGTACTCGTCGCGCTGGCGGCGCGGGTCGGCGGCGTCGGGCTCCGCGGGCCGAGCAGCCTCGTCGGCCCCCGCGTTCGGGTCGTTGATGGGTTCGTTGTCCACGGGAAAAACCTAAAACGGATTTGATTGCAGTCGGGTGATGGCCCGCGACAGGCTCTCCACGGCGTTGATGGCGCGTGAATAGCGCATGCGGGTCGGTCCGATGACCCCGACCGCACCGGTATTGTGGCCGTCGGAATATGTGGAGACCACCAGGCTGAAGTGCTGGAGGTCGGGCGTCGTATGTTCGGATCCAATCACGATGGTCATGCCGTCGCCGCTGATGTAGTCGTCGAGCAGCCGCACCAGCCGCGCCTTCTCCTCAATCATCCGCAGCAGCGTCCGCAGCGTCGAGAGCGTCAGCTCCGGATCCTCGCCGACGACGTCGTCGAGCAGCAGCGACGTGCCCTGGATGAAGACGGTCGGCTCGATGTCGATGTCTTCGAAGGTGGTGCTCGCCAGCCGCAGCGCCCGCGACATCAGCTCGTCGTAGAGGGTGCGCTCCTCGCTGAGGCGGTCGAGGACGGCGCGGCGGACGTCGAGCAGCGATCGCCCCTTGAACTCCTGGTTGAGGTAGTTGGCCGCCTGCTGGAGCTCGCCGGGGGCGTATTCCTCCGAGGGCGTCACCACCTTGTGGGTCACGTGTCCGCCGGCGGCGACCACCACGACCAGCAGCTTGCCGCCGTCGAGCGGCACGAAATCGAGCCGCTCGAGCGTGGTCAAATCGGCGGCGGGGGAGATGGCGAACCCGACCTGATGCGAGGCCCTGGCCACCTCGTGCGAGACGTGCGAGAGCATGTCCCCCACGGTGCCGGCCCGCCGCAGCCGGGCCTCGACCTGGGGCGCCGGGCGCGACGATGACTTGCGTTCGGCGAGCAGCTGATCGACGTAGATGCGGTAGCCCTGATCGGTCGGGACCCGCCCGGCCGAGGTGTGCGGCTGTCGGACGTAGCCGTGATCTTCGAGCCGGGCCATGACATTGCGCAGCGTGGCGGACGACACCCCGAACCCGCGGCTGGCCAGCCAGAGCGAGGAAACCGGCTCTCCCTGCTCGATGTAGGCCTGCACCAGGACTCCGAGAATTCGTCTATCTCGTTCCGGCAATTCAGGATGGCGTATCATGGCTCTTTAGCAGTCTCCTGAGGCGAGTGCTAAGTAGATTATACATGGATCGGGCCGTTCGGGTCCATGCCTCCCGGGTTCCCGTCATATGCCGGCGCGGGCCGACAGCTCGAGCGCCGCATACCTCGCGTCCGCGGCGATGGCGGAGGCGTCCAGCTCGAGCAGGCGGAACCGGTCGACGAGGACCGTGCCGTCCACCATCGTCAGCCTGACGTCCGAGCCGCGGGCGGCGTAGGCCAGCGTCGACCACGGGTCGCGGTCCGGAGCCAGGTGGGGCCGGTCGCGCTCGACGACGATCAGGTCGGCGCGCTTGCCGGGCTCGATTGAGCCAATCTCCTCGTCGAGCCCCAGGGCGCGCGCCCCCTCGCGGGTCGCCATCCACAGCCCGTCGCGCGCGGTCAGGGCGCCGGGGGCGTGGCGCACGGCCTGCAGGCCCAGCGCCAGGCGAATCTCCTCGAACATGTCGAGCCGGTTGTTGCAGGCGGCGCCGTCGGCCCCGAGCGACACCGAAATACCGCGCGCCCGCATCTCCACGACTGGCGCCACCCCCGACCCGAGCTTGAGGTTGGATCCCGGGCAGTGCATGACCTTGACGTCGCGCTCCGCGAGCAGCGCCTGCTCCCGTTCGCTGACCCAGACGCAATGCGCCGCGCAGAGCCGCGGCGTCGCCAGGCCGGTGTCCGCCAGATACTCCAGGTTCGAGAAGCCGCCCGACAGCCGCCGGACGACGTCGACTTCGTCGCGCGACTCGGACGCATGAGTGTGGACGAGCGCATGGTGGCGGCCCGACAGGCTGGCCACGGCTTCGAGCAGCTCCCGCGAGCAGGAGACCGCGAACCGGGGGGCGAATGCCGCGTGGAGGCGTCCGCCGGCCGCGCCATCCCAGCGTCGCCTGATCGCGAGGCTCTCATCGATCGAGGCGGCGGTCTGTTCGCGCAGGCGGCCCGGGACGTCAGCGTCGAGGTCCATCATGCACTTGCCGACGACCGCCCGCATGCCCGCGGCCTCCAGCGCCTCGAACACCACGTCGGTATCGTGCACGGTCTCCATCGTCAGCACGGTCGTGGTCCCGGAGAGGAGCAGTTCCGAGGCGGCGAGCATCGCGGAGGCGCGGAGCGTCGACGGCGTGTGCGCGGCTTCCAGCGGCCAGACGCGCCGGCGCAGCCACTCGAGCAGCGGCATGTCGTCCGCCAAGCCGCGGAACAGCGTCTGGCAGAGATGGAGGTGGGTCTGGACGAAACCAGGGAGGAGGTAGCCGCCGCCGGCATCGATGACGGCGTGCTGACCCGTTTCGGGCTCCGGCCCGACCGAGACAATCCGTCCGTCGCGCACCAGCACCGCGCCGTCGAGGATGTCGAGCCGATCGTTCA
>JBDTOB010000218.1:0-5217 GCA_039933435.1 Acidobacteriota bacterium
GACGACTCGGGCTCGTTCCTGCCGCAGTATCAGGAGCTGGAGATCGTCAAGAAGAACCCGTTCGCGACCATCGACGCCAGCGGCGTCGGCCAGCTGGTCGAGATCGCGGTGACCAGGGGGCGGGCGACGCGGCCCAACCTGAAGCTCGGCATCTGCGGCGAGCACGGCGGCGATCCCGCCTCGATCCACTTCTTCGAGAAGGTCGGGCTCGACTACGTCAGCTGCTCGCCCTACCGCGTCCCGGTGGCGCGGCTGGCGGCCGCGCAGGCCGCCCTGTCGTCCAAGGTCGGGGATTGATCACGATCTACCAGCACCAGAACGGATCCACCCGGTCGGTTGACCGGGTGGATCCGGACTGGCTCCGGCCGGACAGCGGGGTCTGGGTCTGGGTCGATCTCGATTGCCCCACCCCGGAGGAGGCCCGGATCCTCATCGAGGTCTTCCACTTCCACGACCTCGCGGTCGAGGACGCGCTCAGCGAAAGCCACCACCCGAAAATCGAGTCTTACGGCACCTTTCTCTACCTGATCCTCCACGGCATCGACTTCCACGCCCGCGAGCACTGCTTCCGCACCAAGGACATCGACTTCTTCCTCGGGACGCAGTTCCTGGTCACCGTCCACCCCGGGGTGTCGCGCTCCATCGGCAAGGTCGCCGAGACCTGCAGCCGCAACGACCGCGTCCTCGGCGAAGGCCCCGGCGTGCTGCTCTACCGCATCGTCGACACCATGGTCGACAATTACCGGCCGGAAGTGGAAAGGCTCGAGCAGCGGCTGGACGCGCTCGAGGAGCAGGTGTTCTCGCAGCCGACCTCGCAGCTGGCGCGCAAGATTCTCGCCTTCAAGAAGGACGTGGCGTCGCTGCGGCAGGTGGTGATGCCGCAGCGCGACGCCATCGGCCGCCTCGCGCGCCGCGAGTTCGCGATGATCGACGAGCAGCTCGCCTACCGCTTCCGCGACGTCCACGACCACCTCGTGCGGCTGTCGGACGAGGCGATGTTCTTCCAGGACCGCATCACCAGCATTCTCGACGCCCACCTCTCGGCCGTCTCCAACCAGTTGAACCAGGTGATGAAGATCCTGACCATCTTCGCGACCCTGGCGATGCCGCTGACCGTCCTGACCGGGGTCTACGGCATGAACGTGCCGCTGCCGCACTTCCCGGGCGGCGAGGGCATGCAGTTCTGGTGGGTGATGGGGATGATGTTCGGGATCTCCGGCGTGATGCTGGCCTTCTTCCGCAGCAAGAACTGGCTGTAGAGAGACGCGCACCACCCGACCCATGGCCCGCATCCATCGCCTGCCGCTCCACCTCGCCAACCAGATCGCGGCCGGGGAAGTCGTCGAGCGCCCCGCCTCGGTCGTCAAGGAGCTGCTCGAGAATGCCATCGACGCCGGCGCCACCCGCATCGCGGTGTCGATGGAGCTCGGCGGCAAGCGGCTGCTGCGGATCGAAGACGACGGCGAAGGGATGGAGCCGGAGGATGCCCGCCTCGCCCTCGAGCGCCACGCCACCAGCAAGATCGCGCGGCCGGAGGATCTCGGCGCCATCTGTACCCTGGGGTTCCGCGGCGAGGCGCTGCCGAGCATCGCCTCGGTCTCGCACTTCACCCTGCGGAGCCGCGCCCGCGGCAGCGCCACCGGCATCGAGATTCGCGTGCACGGCGGCACGGTGGTGGCGGAGCGCGAAGTCGGCGCCCCCGAGGGCACCTGCATCGACGTCGCCGACCTGTTCTACAACCTGCCGGCGCGCCAGAAATTCCTCAAGTCCGACACCGCCGAGGCCTCGCAGATCTCGCGGCTGGTGACCCAGATGGCGCTGGGCTATCCGGAGGTCGGCTTCACCCTGATGAGCGGCAGCGCCGGCACGCCGGGCGGCGCCGCCGCGGCCGGGCGCCGGCTGCTGCAGTGCCCGCCGGCGGCGGGGCTCGCGGAACGGTTCTTTCAGCTCTTCGGCGAGCGCCTCGACCTGATCGAAGTGCGCAAGGAAGCCGCCGGTCTGCAGGTCCAGGGCTACATCGCCGCGCTCGGAGATCAGGGGCCGGTGCGCGGCGCCCAGAACGTCTTCGTCAACCGCCGCATCGTCAAGGACCGCACCATCGCCCACGCCATCTCCGAGGCCTATAGCGTCGCGACCATCAAGGAACGCAGCCCCGAGGTGCACCTGTTCATCCGCATTCCGCCCGATCGCGTGGATGTCAACGTCCATCCAACCAAGGCGGAAGTGCGCTTCCTCGAGCAGTCGCTGGTGCACGAGGTGCTGCGCCGCGCGCTCGGCGACGCGCTCGGCCAGGGGCGCGCCCCTGAGCTGCAGCTGACGTCCTCGGCCGGCCATGCGTCGGAGCCGCAGCCGATGACGATCCCCGGCGTGCTGGCCGGTGCGGTGGTCGGCAATCGCTGGTCGTCGGAGCCGCTGGGACCATGGCGCAACCTGATGGAGCCGTCCGCCGCGCCGCCGCCCGGGTCCGGACCGGCAGCGGGAGCTGGCGCCGCCGCGCCGAATCCGGCAGCACCTGGCGGCGCTGCGCAGGACCCGGCACACTCCCTGGTCCGCCCGATGATTCCGCTCGGGCAGTTCCGCGACACCTTCATCATCGCCATAGACGACGAGGGGATCGCGATCATCGACCAGCATGTCGCCCACGAGCGGGTGCTGTTCGAACAGGTGATGGAGAAGCTGACGGCGGGGCGCCTGCCCAGCCAGCGGCTGCTGACGCCGCTGCTCATCGAGTTGTCCCCGGCCCAGCGTCAGGCGCTGGTCCCGCACGCCGCGACCCTCGATCGCTTCGGCCTCGAGATCGAGGAGTTCGGCGGCGACAGCGTGCGCCTCTCCGCGGTGCCGGCGGTGCTCGATCCCGCCGACTGCGAAGCGGCGGTGCGCGCCCTCGCCGAGGACCTCGAAGGGCTCGATCGCGGCTCGCGCGTCGAAGACGCGCTGCGGGGGATCGCCGCGACGATGGCCTGCCATGCCGCGGTCAAGGCGAACTATCCGCTGACCATGGAGAAGATGCGCTACATCCTCGAGGAGCTGCGGCGCACCGCCTACTCGAGCGTCTGCCCCCACGGACGCCCCGTCGTCCTGCGCATCTCGAAGCGCGAGATCGAGAAGAACTTCCAGCGAATCTAGTGTCCGGTGAAATGCCGGAGAATGACGGCCCCATGGCTCCCCCTGGTATCAGCCCCGTCCACGGCGACGAGGCACCCCGGCCGGCGGCCGCCGGCCGCGCGCGGCTGGACTCGATCGACCTGCTCAGGGGCGCGGTCATGGTGCTGATGGCGCTCGACCACGTCCGCGACTACTTCGGCAATGCCGCCGTCGATCCCACCAACCCGGCGACGGCCACCGCGGCGCTGTTCCTGACGCGGTGGGTCACGCATTTCTGCGCACCGGTGTTCTTCCTGCTGACCGGAACGGGGGCGTGCCTGGCGGCCAGACGACGGACGACCGCCGCGCTGTCGCGATTCCTGCTCGCACGCGGAGTGTGGTTCCTGGTGCTCGAGCTGTTCGTGATGCGCTTCGCCTGGCAGTTCAACGTCGATTACCAGGTCACCGTGCTGACCGTCCTCTGGGCGCTGGGCTGGGCGCTGATTGTTCTTGCCGGGCTGGTCTACCTGCCCGCCGCCGTCGTCGCCGGTGTGGGCGTCGCGATGATCGCCTCGCACAACCTCCTCGACGGCATTCCGGCGGCCGCGTTTGGACGCGCGGCGCCGCTGTGGTCGGTGCTGCATGCACCAGGCGTGCTCTATAGCGATGGCCGCCACCTGGTGTTTGTCGCCTATACGCTGATCCCGTGGATCGGCGTCGTCGCCGCCGGCTACGGGCTCGGCAGGATCTTCTCGTGGGAGCGCGCCAGGCGGCGGGCGCTGCTGCTGGGCCTCGGCGGAGGGATGACGGCCGCCTTTGTGGTGCTTCGCGCCGTCAATGTCTATGGCGATCCGCGCCCCTGGGTGCACGTCGCCGGCGCGACCGCGCTGTCGTTCCTGAATACCACCAAGTATCCGCCGTCGCTGCTGTTCCTGCTGATGACGCTCGGGCCGGCGCTGCTGTTTTTGCGCGCCGTGGACGGGCGGACGCCGGCGCTGCTGCGGCCGGTGCTGGTCTTCGGCCGGGTGCCGATGTTCTATTACATCCTCCACGTGTTCGTGATGCACCTGCTGGCCGTCGCCCTCTGCCAGTGGCGGTTCGGCAGCGTGCACTGGATGTTCGAGTCGCCGGGCCTTGGCCAGTATCCGGTGACGCAGCCCCCGGGCTGGCCGCTGCCGCTGCCCTACGTCTACCTGTGCTGGCTGGTCGTGGTGCTGACGCTCTATCCGGTGTGCCGCTGGTTCGCGGGATTGAAGCAGCGCCGGAGCGACTGGTGGCTCAGTTATCTCTGAGGTGGCGTGAGGCCGGACCGGGACCCCGCGGCGGGATATAGTCATCCGATGGTAGGGAAGCCGCTCCCGGAAGTCTGGATGCGAGGGCCGGTGCCGGGCATCCCGGCGCTGCTGCAGCCGGTCGCGCACAGTCTGCTGCAATGCCAGGAGGAACTGCACGCCCACCTGGCCGCGCTGCAGCCGGCGGCGTTGTGGGCCCGGCCCGGCGGCGCGGCAGCGGTCGGATTCCACGTTCGTCATGCCGCCGGCAGCCTCGATCGTCTGTTCACCTACGCGCGCGGCGAGGCGCTTTCGCCGGCGCAGTACGCGGCGCTCAAGGTTGAGGGCGATCCGGATCTGAGCGTCGAGGCCGCGGCCACGCTGCTGTCGGGCCTGGATGCGGCCATCGAGGCGGCGCTCGCGCAGTTGCGCCGGACCGGGGAGGAGACGCTGCTGGAGCCGCGCGGCGTCGGCCGCGCCCGGCTGCCGTCGACGGTGCTCGGGTTGCTGTTTCATGCCGCCGAGCATACGCAGCGGCACGCCGGCCAGGCGGTGACCACCGCCAGAATCATTGCCGCGGGCGAAGCCGGCCGCTGACACCCGGGAGAATTGTTGTGCTGCCTGTTGTGGAACTTGTCGAAGCCGATCTGAGCCGCACCGATCACCAGGAAGCCGTGGTGGCGATGACCTCCGCGTACGCCACCGACCCCTGGGGCAACGCCGGGCCGTTGCCAGGGGACGTGCTGTCGCGGCTGATTCCCGGCCTGCGGGCGCACCCCACGACGCTGATCTTCCTGGCCTGGTCCGCCGGCGAGCCGGTGGGCATCGCCACCTGCTTTGTCGGGTTCTCGACCTTCTACGC
>JBDTOB010000219.1:0-5213 GCA_039933435.1 Acidobacteriota bacterium
AGGGTGGCGTAGGCCATCTCCGGTTCGACCATCCAGAACTCGGTGAGGTGCCGCCGGGTCTTCGATTTCTCGGCGCGGAACGTCGGCCCGAAGCAGTAGACGCGGCCGAGCGCCATGGCGTTGGCCTCGTTGTAGAGCTGTCCGCTCTGCGTCAGGTAGGCCGTTTCCTCGTCGAAGTACTGGACCGGGAAGAGCGTGGTCGTACCTTCGCAGGCGGCCGGCGTGAAGATCGGCGTGTCGGCGAGGATGAAGCCGCGCTCGTTGAAGAAGTCGCGCACGGCGTTGATCACTTCGTGGCGGATGCGCAGGATCGCCTGCTGGCGCGGGGCGCGAATCCAGAGGTGGCGGCGATCCATCAGGAAGTCGACGCCGTGCTCCTTGGGGGAGATCGGGTAGTTCTGCGACTCGGCGATGACCTGCAGCGCGGTGACGTCGATCTCGTAACCGCCCGGCGCCCGGACGTCGGCGCGGACGGTGCCGTCGACGACGATGGCGCTTTCCTGGGCGAGGTGATCCGCCTGGCGGAAGGCCTCGTCGCCAACCGCCTGCTTGGTCATCACGCACTGGATGAAGCCGGTGCCGTCCCTCAGCGTGAGGAAGTGGATCTTCCCGCTCGAGCGGCGGTTGTGCAGCCAGCCCTTGAGGGTGACGGCCTTGCCGTCGCTTGCCGCGATGTTCTGGATGTAAGCCGTCATGGATGTGCCAGGGTGCGCTCGAAACGCTGCCGTGCCTGCTGCGCCCCCGCCAGGACGGTGGCGGGGGAGCCGGCGCCGGCCAGCTCCAGCAGACAGGTGCCTTCGAAGCCGATTTTCTGCAGCGACATCAGCGCCATGTCCCAGTCGATGGTGCCGAGGAACGGGGCGAGGTGGTCGTCGGACCGCCCGCGGTTGTCGTGGACGTGCGTCGCAATCAGGTGCTCGGCCGCGATCTCGACCGCGTCGGCGACGTCTCCCATCAGGTGCGCATGGCCGAAGTCCAGGCAGATGCCGGCGTGCGGGGCCTCGAGATCGCGCTCGAGCAGCGCCACCAGCGCGGCCGGCGTCGACAGCTCGTTGGGAATCACCTCGAACGCCACCCGGACGCCGAGCGGCGCCGCCATGCGACAAATCTCCTCGGCGCTCCGCGCTGCCGCGCCGCCGCTGTTGTCGCCGGGGCCGCTCGACCCCGCTGGCTGGCCCAGATGGACGACCAGCGTGTCGTAAGGAATCCTGCGGGCGAGGTCGAGGGCCAGCCCGGCCTCCCGTACCGCTGCCTGCCGCGCCTGGTTGTCGGCGGCGGCGTTCGACAGCGCCTGTCCGGCGTGTCCGGGACCCATGCGGAAGGTGATGGGGGCGTGGACGCTGTTGAGCCGCAGGCCGGTCTCCGAGAGCCAGCTCGACAGCTCGGAGAGGGCGGCGCCGTCGTGATAGTCGAAGTGGCTGCGGGTCGCGAACAGTTCGATGGCGTCGAAGCCCGCGCCGGCGATCGCGGCCAGGTGGGCCCGATCGAGCCGCGCCTCGTGGAACAGATGGGTCGAGATCCCGAACCGCATGCGATCTGCTAGGGCCTTTCCGCTGTCAGTAAACTCCTGATTGTACCCTACCTGAACTCCTCGACGTGAGCGGCCAGCAGCTCGCGGATCCGGGCGAACTCCGGCAGGTTCTCGAGGTTGTCACGGACGTAGCGCAGGGTACGGGGGATGTACTGGATGTACACCGGATTGCGGCGGGCGGTGGTCTGGAAGCCGAAGGTGCCGAGCGCCTTGAGGTTGCGCTGCAGCGCCATCACGTCGAACCGGCGCCTGAAGGCGCGCTGGTCGCCGCTCTGTCCCTGGAGCGCGAGGAAATAGGCGAGCAGCTCGCTCACCGTCTGCTCCGGCAGATCGACGTAGGAATCGCGGAGCAGCGACACCAGGTCGTAGGTGTCCGGCCCCATGCGCGCATCCTGGAAGTCGATGATGTAGAGCCGGCCGTCGTGGAGCATCAGGTTGCGGCTGTGATAGTCGCGATGGCAGAGGACGCGGGGCTCGGCGGCGAGCATCCGGGTCATGACCGCGAACTCCGCCTGCAGCGCCGCCCGCGAGTCCGGGGACATCACGATGCCGCGGTAGGCCTCGATGAAGTGCTTGATGAAAAAGTCGAGCTCCCAGGAGAGCTTCTCGACGTCGAAGGCGATCCCGTAGGGCAGATACTCCGGCGACGCCAGTTCGGCGCCGCGCCGCTGCAGGGTCGCGATGAGCGCGACCGCCTGCCGGTAGAGCGCGGCATGCTGCTCGGGCGTCGCCGCCCCGAGGTGCGCCTGGAGGGTGACATCGCCGAGGTCCTCGAGCGCGAGCACCCCGAGATCGTCGGCGTGGCCGAGCAGCGCCGGGATCGGCACCGGCATCCGCGCCAGCAGCCGCGCCACGTTGACGAACGACAGCGCCTCGTAGTCGAACGCCCCGGCATAGAGCGAGAGCACCACCGACGGCGACTGCGGGGTCAGCACCCGGAAGTAGCGCCGATCCGAGGCATCGCCGGTCAACGGCACGACCCGCGGCGACTGCTCGACCAGCCCGCTGCGCTTCAGGTAGCCGTCGATCCGCTCGCGCGCCGAGGCGCTCTCAGCCTGTCGTTTGTCGATCATGATTCCTCTGCACGGGCGGCGTGCGTCCGGGATGGCCAGGCCACTAATCGAGCGGCGCCATGAGCAGCCCGTCGGCGACGTGCTCGCCGGCGCGCGGCTGGCGGCCGGCCGCGGGCACGATGGCGCAGCGCGCGAAGCGCGAGCCGCTCGGAATCCGGGCGCCGTCCCCGACGACGCAGTCCACCAGGGTGACGTCGGCGCCGATGCCCACATCATCCCACACGGCGGTGCCCTGCAGCCGCGCCGAGGCGGCGATCTCCACCCCTCGCGCCGAGACCATGCGGTCCCCCTCGCGGCGCGCCAGCGCGGCCGAGGTCCGCAGGTAATCCGCGGGCGTGCCGATGTCCTGGAAAGCGGCCTCGGACACGAAGGCGGCGATGCTGCCGGGGCTGGCGGCGATCAGCCGCGGATACAGCGCGTTGACCGACTCGGCCGGGACCCCGTCCTCGAGGTCCGCGAACACCGACGCCTCGGCGTACTGGATGCCGACGAAGTGAAAACTGCGATCGGCCTGGCCGGCGCGGGTGAAGCCGGTCACCGCCCCGCGCGCATCCACGGCCACGCCGCCGTACTGGTCCGGCCGGGGGTTGGGAATCAGCGCCATGGTGACGAGCGCCCCGGCCTCCCGGTGGCGCCGCGCCATCGCCTCGAGGTCGACGTCGGTGAGGGTGTCGCCGTTGACGATGAGGAAGGGGCCGGGCCGATCAGCCAGCAGCGGCAGCGCGTGCCGGGGGCCGCCCGCGGATCCCAGCACCGGCTGCTCCCAGGAGTAGCGCACCCGCGCCCCCAGATCCGATCCATCGCCGGCCGAGGCGGTAATCGTCTCCGGGTGGTGATGGAGGTTGAGGACGCAGTCGGTCACCCCGTTCGCGACCAGCCAGCGGATGGCGCGGCGCGCCAGCGTCTCGCCGTTGACCGGCACCGCCGCCTTGGCGCGGAGGTAGGTGAGCGGGCGAAGACGGGTGCCGAGCCCGGCGGTCAGGACGAGGGCGGCCGGGCTCATGGCGCGGTGTCGAAGACCATGTCCGGGCCGGTCAGGCCGAGCCGGGACCGGTGCTGCAGGAACAGGCCGCGGTAGGACTCGACGATGTAGTCCGCCGGCGTCCGCCCCAGCGCCGCGGCGGCCTCGCCGATGGCGGCCTCGCCGCCTTCGAGCTCGACGTAGACGCCGACCGGGGTCTCGTCGATGGCGATGACCACATCGCGGCCGGCATACTCCTCGCGGTATTTCTCGTAGCGGAACCAGACCCGGAGGCCGAGCTCCTCGAAGATCCGGAACAGCACGCCGGCGTCCTCCACCCCGGTCTCGATCTCCTCGCGCACCTTCATCACCGAGGGCTGCACCGGACCCTTGAAGGTCACCCGGCCGCCGCCGGCTTCGCTGCGGATCCGCAGCGTGACGCCCCTGGCGCCGAGCGCCCCGTCGGCGGTGTCGAGGAGGGCGTCGGCCTGCAGCCGCCGGCCGGCGAGCGGCGTCGCCGCCAGCGCCGCCACCGCCCGCCGCGCCTCGTCTCTCGACGTGAAGCGCAGCTTGACCTCGCGCTCGAGGGGCAGGCCGGCCATCAGAGGGCGACCGGCCGCGGGACGCCGCGCCACAGCCAGCGGCGGACCGCGGCGTACATCACGAAGCATTCGAGGGCGAAGGCGGGGAAGCCGCCGTAGCCCGCGAGCGGCATCTCGAACAGCTTCACGTGCGGGGGCACCGGGACGTTATAGATCCATTTGGTCCCGCCCCAGTAGTTCCAGAACTCCCACAGCAGGCCGCAGACGAGGCCGGCAATCAGCAGATTGACGGCCCGGCCGTTGCGGCCGCGGCGCCAGTCGCCGAGCAGCGATTCGGCGCCGGCGCGCGCGTTCAGCGGATCGAGCAGGAAGATGAAGCCGAGCCAGACCGGCGCCGCGAGATACGGCGCCGCGGCGGTGTGGCGAAGCGCCACCGGCGCCAGCAGCATCAGCGCGCCGGCCGCCACCGCCAGCCAGCCGGCGGCCCCGGGCGGCTCGATCCGGGGCGGCTGGATGCGGTCGGCCGCGGCGCGCCGGTCGCGCAGGCTCGACACCAGGTCCGCGGTCTCGAAGATCGCCGGCCAGATGGTGGCGAACGCCCAGACGTAGCCGGCGTAGCGCAGCGGCAGGTTGTCCGGCAGGCCGACGTAGTACCAGTTGCCGAGGCTGTACTTGTTGTAGATCTCGAACAGCGCCCACAGCGGCACCGAGACGCAGGCGAGAAAGAACAGCTCGGCGGGATGGTTGCGGCGCCAGGAGGCGCCGCGGCGCTGCCACACCCAGCCGTCCACCAGCAGGATGTAGCCGGTCCAGGCGATCGGCGTGTGCCAGTGATAGAAGGGGGAGATCCGCGCCAGCATGCCCGCCTGGGACACGGCGATCAACAGGCCCCCCAGCCATGCATAAAGCGGCAGCCGGCGTGCCGCCACCTACGTCAGCCGCCCGGCCGCGACGCCGCGCAGCCTCGGCGTGCCCACGTCTTTCGCGAACAGCATGGCCTTCATGGTGCTTCCCAGCCCTCCCGGCATCATCAGCGTCCGCGCCGCCAGCCGCTGCCTGACGGCGCGACGATCATGTCCTGTCTCGAGGCGATCGGCAAGCCCCAG
>JBDTOB010000220.1:0-5208 GCA_039933435.1 Acidobacteriota bacterium
CGGCGAAGCGGCCAGCCCACCCAGGAGCGATAGAGCGCCCAGCGCGCTTCCTCGCGCGAGGCGCCGGTGCGAATCCGCGGCTCGCGCCGCCGCACCGCCTCGAGCACCCGGCGGCCGAAGGAGCCGAACACCACGCGCTCCACGGCTCCCGCCGCCCGGACCGCAGCCACGGCGCGCTCCGCCAGCGCCGGGTGGTTCACTTTCAGCTCGATAATCAGGGGAATCCCGGGATAGCGCTCGAGGACCTGCCCCAGCATCGGGACGCCGATGCCGCATCCCCGGAATGGATAGCCGCCCCCGGGCTGCGGCTCGAAGCGGTAGCCGGCATCCGTGGCCGCGAGCTCGGCCGCGGTGCACGCCGCCACCGGCCCCTCACGGTCGGTGGTACGGTCGAGCCTGGCGTCGTGATGGACCACCACCACGCCGTCGCGGGACAGATGCACGTCCAGCTCGAGGCCGTCGGCCCCGAGCGCCAGGCCGTGATCGAAAGCGGCGACGGTGTTCTCCGGCCGGAGAGCCGCACCGCCGCGATGCGCGTACACGAGGGGCCGCCTGCCTGCAGACAAGGTGCACATTGTAGCGTCGGGCCGCCCCAAGTGCGGGTGATAAGATGCCGTATGACCTCGGAACACCCGTCCACCCTCGGCCAGCTGCGCGCCGCCGTCGCGGCCGGAGGCGTTGCCCGGCGCTCGGTTCGTGACGAGCTGCGCGCCAATCTGATCGCCAGACTGACCTCCCGGGAGCCGATCTTCCCGGGCATCATCGGCTACGACGACACCGTCGTGCCGCAGATCGTCAACGCCATTCTCTCGCGCCACAATTTCATTCTGCTCGGCCTGCGTGGCCAGGCCAAGAGCCGGATCCTCCGCGCCCTCGCCGATCTCCTCGACGACGCCATCCCGGTCGTGCCGGGCTGCGAGATCCACGACGACCCGCTCGCGCCGATCTGTTCCGCCTGCCGTGCCCGGGTGCGCGCGGAGGGGGACGCGCTGCCGGTCGGCTGGCTGCCGCGCGAGGCGCGCTACGTCGAGAAGCTCGCCACCCCGGACGTGACCATCGCCGACATGATCGGCGACCTCGATCCGATCAAGGCGGCGCGCGCCGGGCTGCAGCTCTCCGATGAGCTGACGATGCATTACGGGCTGCTGCCGCGGGCGAACCGCGGCATCTTCGCGATCAACGAGCTGCCCGACCTGGCCGGCAAGATCCAGGTCGGCCTCTTCAACATCCTCCAGGAAGGGGACGTCCAGATTAAGGGCTACCCGGTCCGCCTGCCGCTCGACCTGCTGCTGGTGTTCAGCGCCAATCCGGAGGACTACACCGCGCGCGGCAAGATCATCACCCCGCTCAAGGACCGCATCGGCTCGGAGATCCGCACCCACTACCCCGCCAGCCGCCAGCACGCGATGGCGATCACCGCGCAGGAAGCGTGGACCGCCAGGCCGGGCAGCGGCCGCGGCGAGGTGCGCATTCCCGCGTTCGTCCGCGAGGTGGTCGAGGAGGTGGCGTTCCAGGCGCGGCAGGACTCCAAGGTGGACAAGCGCTCGGGCGTCAGCCAGCGCCTGCCGATCTCGCTGCTGGAGAACGTCGTCTCCAATGCCGAGCGGCGCGCCTTCCTCGCCGGCGAGGACCTCGTCGTCCCGCGGATCACCGACGTCTACGCGGCGCTGCCGGCGATCACCGGCAAGTTCGAGCTCGAATACGAGGGCGAGCTGCGCGGCGCGGGCAACGTCGCCCGCGACATCATCAGGAACGCGGTCGGCAACGTCTTCACCGGCTACTACTCCGAAGTCGATCTCGGCCAGGTGACCGACTGGTTCGAGCTGGGCGGCTCGCTGCAGGTGGACGACACCCTCGACGCCGGGGAGCTGCTCGCCCGGACCGCCGAGGTCCAGGGGCTGCGCGACCTGACCGCGCACGCCGGCGTCGGCGCCTCGCCGCCCGCGCCGCTGCTCGCCGCGGCGGTCGATTTCATCCTCGAGGGGCTCTACGCACAGAAGAAGATCAGCCGCTCGGACGAGTTCCAGTACCAGGGGGTGGAAATGCCGCGCCGTCCGGTCCGGCCGGCCGGGCCGGTGGAGCCGGCGCTCGAGCGCGAGCTGCCGCTGCCGGGGAACAAGAAGAAGTATTACAACTAGCGGCGACGCCAGGCGGCCATGAAATTCAAGTACTCGAAGTTCACCGGCGAGGAGCTCGACGATCTCGATCTGGAGGAGCTGCTCTCGCAACTCTCCGACCTGCTGCTCTCGAGCGGCTTCGACGATCCCTACGAGCTGCCGGGCGAGGGGGACGGCCACTCGATGCAGGCGCTGCACGACGCCATTCTCGAAGCACTGCTGAACGGCGGGCTGCTCTCGGACGAGACGCTCGAGAAGATGTTCGGCCGCGACTGGCAGGACAAAGAGGATGCGGAAGCGCGCCTCGACGAGCTGATTCAGAAAATCATCGGCAAGCTGCAGTCACAAGGGTATGTGACTCCCTCTCCCGACCTCGGCGGCGAGCGCCAGCGGCGCGACGGGGTCGGCGGGCCGGGACAGCCCGACGTCAACTTCACGTTCGAAATCACCGACAAGAGCCTTGATTTCCTCGGCTACCGGGCGCTGCGGGATCTGCTGGGGTCGATTGGCCGGAGCAGCCTCGGGCGCCACGACACCAGGGAGATGGCGACCGGCGTCGAGGCCAGCGGCGCGCCCAAGCCCTACGAGTTCGGCGACACCATGAACCTGGACCCGAGCGCGACCATCCTCAACGCGGTGATGCGGGGGACGTCGCACCCGGCCTCGGCGCCGGCCGCGGGCGGCGGGATCGAGATCACCTACGAGGATCTGATGGTGGCGCAGGGGGAGTACCAGAGCTCGTGCGCGACCGTGCTGATGCTCGACTGCAGCCACAGCATGATTCTCTACGGCGAGGACCGCTTCACCCCCGCCAAGCGGGTGGCGCTGGCGCTGGCCAACCTGATCCGCCTGCAATATCCGGGCGACGCCCTCAAGGTGGTGCTCTTCCACGACTCGGCGGAGGAAATCCCGCTCACCCAGCTGGCGCGGGTCAAGGTCGGCCCCTACTACACCAACACCCGCGAGGGCCTGCGCCTGGCCCGCCGCCTGCTCGAGCGGCAACAGAAGGACATGCGCCAGATCGTGATGATCACCGACGGCAAGCCCTCGGCGCTGACCCGCCCCGACGGCCGCATCTACCGCAACGCCTTTGGCCTCGACCCGTTCATCGTCTCCGAGACCATCGCCGAGGTGGCCGCCTGCCGCAAGGCGGGGATCCTGATCAACACCTTCATGCTGGCGCGCGACCACGACCTTGTCAGCTTCGTGCGCAAGGTCGCCGAGATCTGCCACGGCAAGGCCTACTTCACGACGCCGCGGACGCTGGGGCGCTACGTGCTGATGGACTACATGGACAAGAAGACCCGCACCATTCACTGATCAGCCGCAGACCAGCCCTATGCTGCCACCGACGATCCCCGTGTTTCCGCTGCCGAACGTGGTGCTGTTTCCAACCGTGTCGCTGCCGCTGCACATCTTCGAGCCGCGCTACCGCGAGATGGTGTCCGACGCCCTCGACGGCGACCGGATCATCGGCATGGCGCTGCTGCGGCCGGGATGGGAGGGCCACTACGAGGCGCGCCCCCCCATCTATCCGGTCGGCTGCGCCGGGCTGATTACCCACGCCGAGCGCGCCGCCGACGGCCGCTACAACATCGTCCTGCGCGGCCTGGAGAAGTTCCGCGTCGTCAGCGAGCAGCACCAGCGCGCCTACCGGATCGCCGAGGTCGATCCGATTGTCGATGCGGTGGACGACAGCGAGCGCGAGCTGGTGCGGGCCGAGCGCCGCCGCCTCGAGGCGCTGATCATCCCGCAGCCCGAAGGCCCGGGCGCAGAGCGGAAGATGCCGCCGTCGATGGGCGACGAGGACCTGGTGAACGCCCTGGCGCAGTATCTCGAGCTGGAAGTGGTCGAGAAGCAGGCGCTGCTCGAGCGCGACGGCGTCCTCAACCGCTGCCGATCGCTCATCGACCTGCTGGAAATGAAGGTGCTGATTGCGCGCCATGAGTGGCGCCGCGGCGACAGCTAGGCGGACCGGCCGGCTCAGCGCTTCCCGGCCGCGGCGGGATGGAACTCGACGCGGACGTTGCTGACGATGGCGACGGTGCGGCCCGGGGTGGCGGTTTCGCGCCCCGCGGCGGTGGTCGCGTCGAGCACTTCCCCGAGCAGGCTGACGGTGTCGATCCCGGCCGGAATGGGAATGGAGATTTCTTCCCGCCCGAGCGGCGCCACCGCTTTGGCCCCGCTCGGCCCGGCGCCGCCGGAGATGCGGTCGTAGAGGTCCTTTTCGGTGCGGAACTCGGTCTGCACCGCCCCCCGGCCGAGCAGATCCCCTTTCATCGACAGCGCCGCCACCACCGCCGTGTACCTGGCGAAGCCGCGGCCGGCGCGGACCGCCTCTTCCGAGTACGTGTGCCGGTTGTGGAGGTCGAACCGCAGCGTCGCGGCGCCGACGTGCGGCGGCAGGGTGACGAGCACGCCGTCGGCGGGCTCGCGGCCGGCGAGCACGAAGCAGAACGACGCCCCGGTCCGGACGCCGGTGCCGAGCATCTCCGGACACTTGAGCACCCCCGGCGCGGTCTTGAGCGGCGCGGCCGCCGCCGGCTTGCGCGCCGGCGCGGCGCGGCGCCGCTGCGGCGCGGCATTGGCGGTGGCGGAGAGGGAGAGCAGCAGCAGCAGCAGCAGCAGCAGACCGGCCATGCGCATCGCTCGAAGTATACCAGCGCGGGTCAGCGCGTCTTGATCAGGTCGAGGAACTCGGCGCGGGTGCGCGCGTCGTCGCGAAACGCGCCGAGCATCGCACTGGTGACGGCGACGGAACTCTGGCGCTCGACGCCGCGCATCGACATGCAGAGGTGGGTCGCCTCGGTGACGACAGCGACGCCCAGCGGCTGGATCTTGTCGCGGATGGTGTTCGCGATCTGGTTGGTGAGGCGCTCCTGCACCTGGAGCCGGCGCGCGAAGACGTCCACCAGCCGGGGCACCTTGCTGAGCCCCACCACCTTGCCGTTGGGGATGTAGGCGACATGACACTTGCCGAAGAACGGCAGCAGATGATGCTCGCAGAGGCTGTAGAAGTCGATGTCCTTGACGATGACCATCTCGTTATAATCGACGGTGAAGAGCGCGTTGTTGAGCACCTCGTCCACGT
>JBDTOB010000221.1:0-5206 GCA_039933435.1 Acidobacteriota bacterium
TTACGACCACTTCGGTACCTCTCCATTTATTACTTCGCTCGATGGGGCCCCTTTTTCATTCCCCATCTCGCTGCGCGCTCGGGGCCGCCTCTCGGCGGCTGCCCTCCGGCCCTCGCTTGCGGCCGCAGGCGCTGCTGATTCAGCAACCCAGTTCCATTCCCCACATCATCCCAGCGCGCTCGATTCTTCCGCCGTCACTCGCTCCGCTCGCTCGGCGGCGACACTTCGTCACCACTGCGCTGGAACCCGGAACCTCTTCAAAACCCGGAACCCGGAACCCGGAACCCGGAACCCGGAACCCCGAACCTCTTATTCACCCTCTTCGCGCCTTGAAGAACTCCTGCATCAGCGCCCGGCACTCCTCCTCGAGGACGCCGCCAGTGGCGGTCAGGCGGTGGTTCAGCGCCGCGTGCTCGTGGGCCCGCATCGCTGATTGTATCGCGCCGGCCTTCGGTTCGGGGGTCCCGTAGACAACCCGTTCGACCCGCGCGTGGATCATCGCCCCGACGCACATCTGGCAGGGCTCGATCGTCACATACAGGGTCGACCCGGCGAGGCGGTAATTTCCCAGCTGCCGCCCGGCATCGCGCAGCGCCACAATCTCCGCATGGGCGGTTGGGTCGTGGGAACCAACCGGCTGGTTGAACCCGCGCCCGGCAATCGCGCCGTCGAGGACGACGACGGCGCCGACTGGTACCTCGCCCTGGCGCTCGCCATCCCGGGCAAGGGCGATCGCCGCCCGCATCATCCGCTCGTCCACGTCGTCGTTCACGCGTCTACTGTCCCGGCCCGGCAACCCAGCTTTCCATGATCGCCTGTCGGGTGCGCAGTTGCAAGCGGAGTGACGAGGATGTCGAGCGGGAGCTCACGGACGTCCAACACCGTCCACCTCGATGGCCCCCAGCGCGTCTATTATCCAGCGCCCGTCTAAAGGGCCGGGCTCTCCTCCACGAAGACGACCTGCGCCGGATCGATCAGGCCCCAGCACGCGGCGCCAACGAGAAAGAGCGCGCCCATGATGAAGAGCGGCAGGTCCCAGCTGGCAAACCACGCCACCGAGTAGGCCACGATCAGCGGGTTGAGCATCGCGATCAGGTTGCCGACCGAGTTCATCGTCCCGCCGACGACGCCAACGTGGTTGCCGCCGATCTCGATCACGGTTCCCCAGGCGGCACCAAGCGTGAACATCGTCAGGCCGGTCGCCAGCGCAATCAGCAGCGCCGCGAGCACCGCCGAGGGCACCAGTCCCGCCGCGATCAGCGAAATCCCGGCGCCGACGTAGGCCGCCGCGCCCAGCCCGCAGCGGCCGACGCGAAGGCCGTAACGGCTGCACAGGCGGTCGGTCAGCCATCCTCCCAGGAGGTCGCCCGGCATGCTGACGATCAGGGGCAGGCCGGCGAAGAGCGCCATGCCGGAGATGTTGAAGCCGTGCCGCTCGAGCAGGTAGGTGGGCAGCCAGGTGATGCAGAAGTAGAAGATCATGCAGTTCGGGATGTACATGACGCTGAGGGCGATCACGTTGCGGCTGCGGATCAACGTCCGCCAGTAGGTCCAGCCGCTGCCGTGGCCGGATTCGGGGGGCCGGCCGCCGACGATCAGCGCGAGCTCGCCGGCACCGACCGCTGGATGTTCGGACGGGTCGTCGCGGAACCAGGACAGCCAGACCGCGACCCAGACCAGGCCGGCCAGGCCGAAGGTGATGAACACGCCGCGCCACGACATGACGCTGAGCATGCCGGGCCACCCCGCGAGCAGTCCGCCGCCGACGATGAAAGCAGGCGTCAGACCGGCAACCAGGTGTGCGCCGCAGAAGAAGACGCCCTGGACCCGGCCGCGCTCACGCTGGGGAATCCACCGCGAGAACGTCCGGGCCACGCACGGCCACGCCCCAGCCTCACCGGCGCCGAACAGGAACCGGACCGCCAGCATGGCCGGGTAGTTGAACGCCGCCGCCGTCGCCATCGTCAGAGCGGACCACCAGATCACGATGCGGGCGAGCACCGAGCGCGTGCCGACGCGGTCCGCCCAGCGACCGGTCGGAACTTCGAACAGCCCGTAGGCGAGCTGGAAGGCGGTGAAGACCCAGCCCATCTGCACCGCTGTCAAGCCGAGGTCGTGCCGAATCTGCGGCGCCAGGGTGCCAATGGCGGCGCGATCGAGGTAGGTCACCATCGCCAGCGCCGACGCGAGCGCGACGACGCGGTACCGTACGTGCGTGGTGGGCGGAGACTGTTGATCCATCGTGCTCCTCAAAGACTGGCAACTGCGCTCGTCTCGACGGCGGCGGACGGACGGGATGCCCGCACTAGATTCGGTTGAATCGTCTGATCGCCTCGGTCAACGACTTGTACTGCCGGACGAACGGATACATGCCGCTTTCGCGAGCGTCGATCGACTGCGCTTCCTTGAGGACTTCGGCCGCCCGCTCCTGCGGCACTACCACCACGCCGTCTTCGTCGGCGACGATGATGTCGCCGGGCCGGACAGTGACGCCGGCGCACTCGACCGGGATGTTCTTGGCGACCGTGGCATAGTGCCCGACCGCCGTCCGCGGCGACTTCGACCGCGCGTAGATGGTGAGACCCATGCGCCGGATGTCCCACATGTCGCGAATCGCGCCATCGAGGACCATCCCCGCCATCCCGCGCTCGACCGCGGCCGTTCCCATCAGATTACCCATCGCAGCGATGTCGAGGGTCCCTTCCATTACGAGCACTCCGACGTCGCCGGGCCTGGCCTCGTCGATGATCTCGACCGAGTGTTTGACCGACAGGGCCGGGGTCGCCTGGTCGGCCGGCACCGGCCGGGCCAGCGAGGTGACCGCGCGGCCGACGAGGTTGCTGCCCGCCATCAGCTTCATGTCGTGCGCCATCGTGCCGTTCTTTCCGGTGACGATTTCGACGGCGTCCGAGACCGAGGCCGCGTAGGTGCTCTTGAAGCCGGCGATCAGCGGATCCCCGGGCGACTCCGGCGCCTGTGTGGCGCCGAGGGTGACGAACGCCGCGGCGGCGAGCAGGGGCAGACCAGTCGCGAGCGGACGAACGAACCGCCGGTTGTGCATGGCTTAAGCTCCTTCGGAAACGCCGGGAGGCGCCAGGACGCGCTCCGGGCTTGTCAGGGTGTGAGCGCCGATATAGTAACGTAGC
This sequence comes from Acidobacteriota bacterium, assembly GCA_039933435.1. Classification (GTDB taxonomy): domain Bacteria; phylum Acidobacteriota; class Vicinamibacteria; order Vicinamibacterales; family 2-12-FULL-66-21; genus JALZOC01. The sequence goes on from JBDTOB010000221.1 coordinate 3,147, forward strand.
CGGGCCGGCGGCGATCGTCCGCCATGCCGCCCGGGAGACACATGGAGGCAGCGATGGGATGGGTGCAGACGCTGGTGCTGGTGACAGCGATGGCCGGTCAGGCGGCCCCGAGCACGGACTACCCGCCCCCCTATCCGCGGCCCGGCACGACCGCACTCTTCGAAAACGACGCCGTGGCGGTATGGGACGTGGCCTGGCTCAAGCAGAAGTATCCGCTGCACAGGCACCGCTACGACCTGATTGGCGTGTCCTACGTCGAAGGCGATCGCATCATCACCCAGGGTGCTGCGCCCGGCCGTTTGTCCAAGACCCAGCCCTGGGTGTTCCAGGCCAATGTCGCCGGCAACACCCACGTCGAAGAGGGAGCCAGCGATCCGCCGATGCGCGCGGTGCTGATGGAGGTCAAGGCGGCGGAACCGAAGCACGAGGCGGTCGAGACTCCCGACGCCGTTCGCCAGATCGTCGGCCCGCCCTCGTGGGACAACCGTCGCGCCTTTGCCTGGGCCGTCCCTCCCGGCACAGCGGCCCCCCTGCATCGTCACGTGCGCGACGCCGTCGAGCTGGTCTTCAGCGGCGCCACGCCGGCGACGACGCCGACGGTGACGTTCGTGCCGGCGGGTACCGTGCACGAGGGGCCGGCGCCCGACGCTGGCGGTCGCGTCTTCATCTTCGAACTGAAGTAGATAGAGGAGCCACCATGGGGACATCCACCAGTCGCCGATCGTTCCTGGCCGCGTGCGGCCTGGCGGCGGAGGCCGCGGCGCGGCCGCTGGCCGTCTTCGGGCAGGCGGTCGACAATGCCCGGCAGGCCTCGGGCCCGTCGGCGCTGCGCATCACCGATCTGAAGTGCGGCTACGTGCGCGGCAGCCTGTTCGTGAAGATCCACACCAACCAGGGCATCTGGGGCTGCGGTGAAGGGGTCGATGCCGTCGGCGGCACCTACCAGATGGTGCAGGGCATCGGCCAGCGGATCCGCGGCCAGAGCCCGCTCAACGTGCACCGGCTGTTCGAGCAGCTGCGGAAGGGCAGCGTCTTCGGCGGCGCGCAGGCCGGCGTCTTCGTCGCGGTGTTGACCGCGGTCGAGACCGCGCTCTGGGATCTCGCCGGCAAGGCGCTGAACGTGCCGGTGTATCAGCTGCTCGGCGGGAAGTTCCGCGATCGGGTCCGCGTCTACCTCGACACGGCGTTATACCAGACGCGGCTGCCCCAGCCGGAGCAGTTCGCCGACGCGGCCGCCAAGGCGGTCAAGGACGGCTACACCGCTATCAAGTTCGACCTCGATCAGGCGACCGACCCCAACAAATATGATCAGTTCAACTGGACGGCCGGCCCGGCGGAGGTGCAGCGAATGGTCGATCAGTTGACCGCCGCGCGCCAGGCCGTCGGCCCCAACATCGACATCTGCGCCGACATGCACGCGCGCTACGACTACCCCACCGCGCTGCAAGTGGCCAAACGGCTTGAACCGCTCAACCTGATGTGGCTGGAAGAACCCGTCCCGGCCGAGAACGTCGATGCCTACAAGCTGATCGCCGATTCCACCACCACGCCAATCTGCGCCGGGGAAAACGTATATCTCGCGCATGGCTTCCGCCGCATGCTCGAGATCGGCGCGGTCGATATCATCATGCCCGACCTGCAGAAGACCGGCGGGCTCGGCGAAGGCCAGCGCATCGCCAACCTGGCCAATCTCTACTACGTGCCGTTCGCGCCGCACATGGTGGCATCGTTCCTCGGCGCGATGGCATCGAGCCACGTCTGCGCCTCGGTTCCCAACTTCATGATCCTCGAGTGGCAGACCTACTTCGACACCAACGCCATGTACAAGGAGATGGTCACCTACGACGGCCCGCAGGTCGAGAAGGGGTTCATCACGGTCTCGGAGAAGCCGGGCATCGGCGTCGAGATCAACGAAGAGGGCATGCGCCGCTACGCGACGCCTGGCGTGCCCTTCTTCGTCTGAGGCCGGTCAGCCGGCCCAGCCGCCTCGGACCGCGACTGCTGGACCGAAGGGCAGGGCCGGTCGCCATAGGAGCAGAAGACGCAGCAGTCGCCCGGCT
>JBDTOB010000222.1:0-5200 GCA_039933435.1 Acidobacteriota bacterium
AATGGCAGCGTCGCCAGCCGCTCGATGGTGTCGCAGATGGGCTCGTCCTTGTCGGCGAAGTACCACCCGAACCCGGCCGCGGGCCCGAGCCCCTTGGCTTCGTAGAGCGCCGCCTCGGAGCGGCCGGTGCCGTAGGAGATGCCGGCGGTGTGGGTCAGCAGATCGCGGATGGTAATCGGCCGCTTCGCCGGGACGGCGAAGACGGCGCCACTGGCCTCGGTGGTCACCGTGGTCTTGGCAAACGCCGGAATGAAGAGGCTGACCGGATCGGTGACCGACAGCTTCCCTTCTTCCATCAGCGACAGGATGCCGACGCTGGTCAACGCCTTCGACTGTGAGGCGATCCGGAAGATGCTGTCGGTCGCCATCCGCCGGCCGGCTTCCTTGTCGCTCCAGCCGAAGGCCCGCTCGTAGACCGGCTTTCCGTCGCGGAGCAGCAGCACCACGGCGCCGCCGATGCGGTTTTCAGCGACAGCGCGATCAAAGAGCGCGTCGATCCGCGCCAGCCGGTCGGCGGCAAACCCCGTCTGCGCAGCCGCCGGCGGCGCCACCGTCGCGGCGCGCTGGGCCTGCGGCAGCGCCGGCAGCACCAGCGCCAAGAACAGCAGGACAGGAAGCAATCTCGGTCTCAGCATCCGCGCATTCTACACAAGAACCCCGCGGAACCCCGCAGAACCGAACCTCGCGGCACCCTGCGGGACCCCGCGGACCTCGCGGAACCTGTTCCTAGAGGTTCAGCCGGTCTTTACCTGTGGAATCCGTTCTGCGACCGGCGGCAGCGCGGGAAAGTCGGTGAACGGCGCCGCCTGGTACCAGTAGGCCGTCGAGAAGAAGCTGTCGGAGCGGTCGTTGGCGTGGCCATGCTCCATGGTGTGCTTCAGGTAGCGATCGAAAGTCACCGGATTGTCGCCGTGCCAGCGGTAGCAGCAGTAGCGGCCGCCGACCCGCTCCGGGCTGACGATCTGCGGCGCGCCGTACATCGCATGGCTGAACGGCGTCGCGCCGTCGCGGCCGCCGAAGTTCCAGCTGCCGAGGAAGTAATCCTCGCTGCCGGTGCCGACGATCGCCGGCTTCGACTCGTCGTCGATGAAGATCATCTCGTCCCCTTCCCCCCACCAGCCGCCGGCATTGAGCAGCGCGCCGAGGGTGACGCCCATGAGGTGGCCGCGGCCGCGCGTTTCCATGTAGACGTAGTTGTCCCGGCCATCGGGATTGAGCTTCGGCCCGGGCGCCGCCGCCTGCGTCTGGGCGGCAACCGGGCGCTGGCGATACTGCGCATGGAAGTACATCGCGTCGTCCGGAAGCGCCGGCACCGTGAGGTAGTCGATGTTGGAGTAGAGCGACCCGACTTCCTGGGTCCCTTCGTTGGTGATTGTCAGCCGCGCGCTGCGCTTGTAGGGCATCGCGAAGTAGCAGTTCAGCGAGCGTCCAGGTGAGCAGGCCAGGTACTGGGACTCGTAGATGAAGTAGGAATTGAGATTGAGGCCGAAGAAGTCCCCGACCGGCACTTCGATGCTCGGTTTGGCGCTGCCGTCCCAGTAGGCGCGCAGCACCAGCTCCTTGAGGTGGTCGCCGCTGCGGGCCGCGATCGTGAACCAGATGTGAGTGATCACCCCGGGACCGGTGGCGTTGAACACCTCCTGCACCGCGCCGGCCGCGACCGGCCATCGATCGCTGTTGCCGCCTGTCCGGTCAAAGCTCGATTGCTTCAGCGACTTGTAGGACTGCGCCCGTGCGTACTGCGGGAGGAACGGCAGATCGCCGCCAGGACGCGGCTGGGCGCTGCCCGTGCGCGGCTGCGCCTGTACCGGAACGCCGGCCGCCAGCGCTCCGGCGCTGAGTACGCCCTGCAGAAATCCCCTCCGGTCGCGTCGTTTCGACTCCATGCCGGCCTCCTCCTGGAATCAGTTGAACCCGCCCCTCCCCGCCGTCCGGCGAGAGTGTATCCGAGGAGACGAGCGGCGAAAAATGCCGGCACCGCCGGTCTCCGCGCCGCGGGTGATATCATCCCGGCCGCGTGCAGTCGGACACGACATCCTCCAGGAGAGCGACGATGATTTTGCGAACCAGTTCCCGCCGCAGCGCCGTGGTGACCGGCATCCGCGCCGCCCTCGTCGCGGCCGGGTGCACCGCGGTGATGGCGCAGGCGACGCCGCCTTCAGCTTCAACCCAGGCGCAGACGCCCCAGGGACAGACCCCGCCCGCGCCGGCACAGCCGGCCACGGCCGCAGCGGCAGCAGCGCGGGCTGCGGCCGACGGGCCGGTCCGCGACGAGCGCGGCGCCATCATCGGGTTCACCGCCCTCGCGGAAATTCCCGGCACCCCCTGGCGCATTCATGACGCCGCGCGCCCGCACCCCCGGGTGGTGACGCCGGGGGCCATGCCGGGAGCGCCCCCCTCTGACGCGATCGTGCTGTTCGATGGCAAGGACCTGTCGAAGTGGGGCCAGATGAAGAGCGGTCAGCTGGTGGACTCGACCTGGCCGGTGCGCGACGGCTATTTCGAGACCGGCGCCGGCAGCGGCTCGATGATGACCCGCGACACGTTCGGCGACGTGCAGCTGCACGTCGAGTTCGCGACCCCCAGCCCCGGTCGCGGCGCCAGCCAGGATCGCGGCAACAGCGGCGTGATCTTCATGGGCCGCTACGAAATCCAGGTGCTCGATTCGTTCGAGAACGTCACCTATGCCGACGGCCAGGCGGCGTCCATCTATGGCGAGTATCCGCCGCTCGTCAACGCCGCGCGCAAGCCCGGCGAATGGCAGACCTACGACATCGTCTTCGAAGCGCCGAAGTTCAACGGCGCGCTGCTGGTCTCCCCTGCCTACGCGACCGTCATCTGGAACGGCGTGCTCGTCCAGCACCGCCGCCCGATCATGGGGCCGACCTCCGCCACCCGGACCGTCCACGCCTACGCCGCCCACGACGCCGAGTTGCCGCTGACGCTCCAGGACCACGCGCACCCCGTGCACTACCGCAACGTCTGGATCCGGAGACTCGCAGGCTACGATCAGCCGGAATCGAAGTAGCGAAAGCTAGACCGGCACAGCCCCGGCCGTCCGTTGGCCGGGGCGCGCCAGGCACAGGGCCCCCCAGACCAGCGCCGCGGCCATGACCATCAGGCCGATGCGGTGCGCCGCCAGGCCCAGCGTCCGGTCATGCTGCATCCACCCGAGGGTGGTCAGCAGATACTCCCAGTCGTGCCCCTCCACTTCGGCGCCGGTGTGCCCGCCGAGGAGCACCAGCTGCAGCGCGCGGGAGTCGGCGATGTACGGCGCCAGGTCGAGCAGGTTCTGGCCCGCCCACCAGGCGCAGACCGAGGCGCCGAAGGCATCGCCGCCCCGGAAGAGGGCGACGCCCAGAACCACCGGCACGAGGACCTGACTGAGACTGCCTCCGAGGATCGTCATGAAGCGGCCGAACGGCGAGAACAGGACGTGGCCCGCTTCGTGGAACACCAGGTTGGGCAGGTGGAGGACCGAATCCATCACGCCCGCGCCCATCGGCAGGCGCGCGAACTGCCAGCTCCACACCATCAGTCCGATGAGCAGCAGCCCGCGGCCGACGCGGGCGGCGGTCTCGAGCGGGTCCGACACCGCCGCGACGCGCTCGGGCAGTGCCTCGGGCGTCTTCACCTCCGGCACCGCCGCCGGGCGCGGCTTGAACTTCGAGAAGATCACCCCGCAGTGCGGGCATTCGAGCGCCGCCTGGAGGCGGGGCGCCCCGCACTTCGGGCAGGGCTCGCCGGCCGTCACCGCCATTCAGGGGAATAGTCGCGGTCGCGCATCCGCCGCTCGACCATCAGGCTGAGCGCGAACAGCGCGAACACCTCGACGAGGCCCAGAAACGCATAGACCGCGAACCGCTCGAAGGCGCCGGGGACAGGAAAACAGAGGTCTCCCCCCGCATCCAGACACGCCTGGGTGGCGCGGTCCAGCTCGACGTATTCGCGCATGATCAGCGCGAAGGACGTGCCGAAAATGATCGCCGTGCCGACGATATTGCCGAAGATCATGCCCTCCTTGCGCCAGAACGGCCACGCCGCGAGCAGGCTGACAACCGGCGGCGCCAGCACCATCAGCGCAATCCAGCCCCAGTTGAGCCCGTTCAGTACGATCTCCTCGGTCATCAGGGCCTTGACGGCAGATCGCCCGAGGCGGTCACGCCGTCGAAGAATTCGACCACACCGGTTTCGAGCGAATACTCGGCGCCGACGACCACCAGCCCGTCTTTGTGGATCAGCGATTCGAGCACTTCGGACCCCTGCCGCAAGTGATTGGCGGACGCCCGCACGTTGGCGCGCACCGCCTCGCGCACCAGCGCCTCCGGATCGTCCTTCAGCCCGGTCCGCAGCAGGCTTTCGACCGACGGCCTGACCCGGTCGACGATCGAGCGCAGGTTGCGGGACTGGTTCGCGTCCGGCTGCTGCAGCTCCTCGAGAGTCGCCAGGATCGCGCCGCATTGTGAATGCCCCAGCACCACCACCAGGCGGGTGGCGTATCTCGCCGCGGAGAACTCGACGCTGCCGACCTGCGACGGCGCGACGATATTGCCGGCGACGCGGATGACGAACAGGTCGCCCAGGCCCCGATCGAAGATGATCTCGGCCGGGACCCGCGAGTCTGAGCATCCGAGGATGATGGCGAACGGCTCCTGGCCGGCCGCCACCTCGGTTCTTCGGGCCTGGCACATGAGCTCGTCGCCGCGGCGGACTTCGGACACGAACCGCCGGTTGCCTTCTTTGAGTCGTTCGAGTGCTTCCTGAGCTGAAATCATCGCTTCTATTTTCCTCGCAACTTCGCCACCGGTCCATCGACGCCGTTCGGCAGCTGCTCATCCGCGAGCTGGTCGTCGTCGCGGACTTCTTTTTTCAGCCTGGCCAGCTCCGCCTTCAGCGTTGCCGCCAGCGCTTCCTGTCCCGGCCGGCCGTAGAGATTCCGAAGCTCGTGCGGATCGCGTACCAGGTCGAAGAGCTCCCACTGATCCTTCTTCCAGAAGTAAATCAATTTGTGGGTGCGGGTGCGCACGCCGTAGTGTGCCCGGGTGTTGTGGTCGCCGGGGTCGTGGTAGTAGCGGTAGTACATCGACGTCCGCCAATCGGCCGGCGTCCGGCCTTGCAGCACCGGCAACAGGCTGCGCCCCTGCATCGCGGGCGAGGGCGGCAGGCCGGCGGCGTCGAGGAAGGTCGGCGCGAAGTCGAC
>JBDTOB010000223.1:0-5143 GCA_039933435.1 Acidobacteriota bacterium
TCGCGCGCTTGACAATCCGCGGCAGGAGTCATACGTTGCCGCTTCACGTCACCGAGGCTGACTCAGGGTTGCGTTCAGGCGCCGGTTCGCTCGGCCTTCAGCGCTGCCGCCCATTGAAGGTATGAGCATGGACCACCCGTCCGAGGGCGCCGGCCCGCCACCCCGCCGCGGCCCCTCCGTGGACCTCGACCCGAGCGGGATCGTCACGGGCAAGGCCCCGGACCGGCAGCGCCGGCAGTTCCTGAGCTATGCGTTCTACAGGCTCGACCCGGTCTTCCGGCGGCTTCCCGCCGACGAACAGCGGGCGGCGGCGCACGGCTTCATCGAGCTGGTGCGCACGTGGGAGTCGTCCGACGACCTCATCCTCCGCACCTACTCGCTCGTCGGCCTGCGCGCCGACGTCGACTTCATGTTCTGGCGGATCGCGTTCGACCCGCTCGCCTTCCAGTCGATGGAAGCCGCGATCCGACGGTCGCCGCTGGGCGCCTACCTGTCGCAGGTCTACAGCTTCCTGTCCCTGCAGCGCCGCTCCCCCTACGTCAACCGGATGAAGAACCCCGGAGAAGGGGTCGAGCTGATGGCGGGAGAAGGCAAATACCTGTTCGTCTACCCCTTCACCAAGACGCGGCCGTGGTACCGCCTGTCGCCCCACGCACGGCAGGGGATGATGGACGAACACATCGCGGCCTCGGCGCCGTTCAAGGGGGTCCATCTCAACACCAGCTTCAGCTACGGCATCGACGACCAGGACTTCATCGTCGCCTTCGACTCGGACTATCCGCAGGAGTTCGTCGATCTCGTGGGGCGGCTGCGCTACACCGAGGCCAGCCTCTACACGCAGCAGGACACGCCGATGTTCACCTGCGCGAAAGCCCCGATCGACGCCATCCTCGCGCAGCTCGCAAACGTCGATTAGCGCTCACGCCGGGGTCCGCCCGGCTCGTTGACTCGCTCGCGTCGAGAACATCCGGTCCGGACAGGTGCCGGAAGCTCCGGCGGAACGGACGCCGCAGAGTGCTTGCCCGCACGAGGGGTCCCGGTGTAGAGTTCGCTCAAAATCGGAATCCCGCGCCGACTGCCCCATCGTTCCAGGAGGGGCGGGCGGCTGCCGAAGGAGGCGAGGATGCGCAGGACGGTGAAGAGTTTGTCCCTGGCGGTAGCGCTCGCGGTGGCGGCGTCGTGGTCCGGAGTCGCGTTCGCCGCCTCGTCCATCACCGGCACCGTGACCTTCACCGGGAAGGCGCCGAACCTCAGGCCGATAGCCATGGACGCTGACCCTGAGTGCGCGAAGAAGCACTCGGGCCCCGTGGCGAACGAAATGCTGGAGCTGGGCTCGGGTAACACCATGGGCAACATCATGGTCTGGGTCTCGAAGGGGCTGCCCGCCGGCAAGACATTCCCCGCTCCCAAGACGCCGGTCGTCATCGACCAGCATGGCTGCCAGTACAAGCCGCACGTGATGGGGATCATGGTCGGGCAGCCCTACAAGATCCTCAACTCCGACGGCATCCTCCACAATATCCACACGCTTCCAAAGATCAATCCGGCCTTCAATAGAGGGATGACCGCGACGGTGAAGGAAGTCACCACGAGCTTCGACAAGCCGGAGGCGATCTTCCACATCAAGTGCGACGTCCACCCATGGATGAGCGCCTATCTCGGCGTCTTCACCAACCCCTTCTACTCGGTCACGGGCACGGACGGGAAGTACACGATCTCCGGCCTCGAACCGGGGACGTATGAGATCACGGCGTGGCACGAGAAACTGGGAACGCAGACGGCCTCGGTCACGGTCGCCGCCAGCGGCGCGAAGACCCAGGACTTCAAGTTCGACCTTCCCGCCCCGAAGTAGCTTCTGGAGCCCAGCCGCATGAGTGAGCCTGTCGCCGTCGCCGATCGCGAGTCGCACGCCGCCCACGGAGCCCACGGAGCCCACGACGAGCCGCTCGGCTTCTGGTGGAAGTACGTCTTCTCCGTCGACCACAAGGTCATCGGCATCCAGTACGCCATCACCGGGCTGCTGTTCCTGCTGTTCGGCTTCACGCTGATGATGCTGATGCGCTGGCAGCTCGCCTATCCGGGCGCGGCGCTGCCGCTGCTCGGCCGGATCCTCGGCGACGCGCGCATGCCGGGCGGGACGATGCTGCCCGAGTTCTACAACGAGCTCGGGGCGATGCACGGCACCATCATGGTCTTCCTCGGGGTGGTCCCCCTCGCCGTCGGCGGCTTCGGGAACTTCGTCGTCCCGCTCCAGATCGGGGCCCAGGACATGGCATTCCCGAGGATGAACATGGCCAGCTACTGGTTCTTCTTCCTCGGCGGCGTGACGATGCTGTTCAGCTTTTTCGTCCCCGGGGGAGCCGCGCAGTCGGGGTGGACCTCCTACGCACCGCTTTCCGTCCTCGCCGGCACCGGCCAGACGGTCTGGCTCATCGGGATGATCCTGCTGATCACCTCGTCGCTGCTCGGAGCGATCAACTTCATCACCACCATCATCCAGCTCCGCGTCCGGGGGCTGACGTTCATGCGGTTTCCGTTCTTCGTGTGGGCGCAGTTCGTCACCGCCTTCCTCCTGCTGATGGCCTTCCCGCCGCTTGAAGCCGCGGGGGTCATGCAGCTCATGGATCGCGTCGCCGGCACCAGCTTCTTTCTCCCGACCGGGCTCGTGGTCAGCGGCCAGGTCCTCACCAACGCCGGCGGCGGCAACCCGCTGCTGTGGCAGCACCTGTTCTGGTTCCTGGCGCATCCGGAGGTCTACGTCCTGATTCTTCCGGCCATGGGCATCGTCGCCGAGATCATCGCCAACAACACGCGGAAGCCGCTGTGGGGCTACCGTCCGATGGTCTACTCGCTGGTCTTCCTCGGCTTCATGTCGTTCATCGTCTGGGCGCACCACATGTTCATGACCGGCATGGGGACGGCGATGGCGGCGTTCTTCCAGACGACGACGATGATCATCTCGATCCCGTCGGTGGTGATCCTCACGGCCCTGATCATTTCGCTCTGGGGAGGATCGATTCGCTTCAACACGCCGATGCTGTTCGCGACCGCGTTTCTGCCGATGTTCGGCATCGGCGGGCTGACCGGGCTGCCGCTCGGCCTCAACGTCGCCGACATCCCGCTGCACGACACCTACTACGTCATCGCCCACTTCCACTACGTCGTCGCGCCGGGGACGATCTTTGCCCTGTTCGCGGGGATCTACTATTGGTTCCCGAAAGCCACCGGGCGGATGATGAACGAGACCCTCGGGAAGATCCATTTTGTCGGCTCACTGATCTGCATGAACGTCGTCTTCATGCCGATGTTCCTGGTGGGGCTGGCCGGGGTCTCGCGGCGGCTGTACGACGGCGGCGCGAGCTACGCCTTCTCGCAGCCGGTGCTGCACCTCAACGTCGTGTCCTCGTGGGGCGCGTGGATCATGGCGCTCTTCCAGATTCCCTTCATCTTCAATTTCTTCTGGAGCATGCGGAAGGGAAAGAAGGTCGGGGCCAATCCGTGGGAGGCGACGACGATCGAGTGGGCGGCGCCCTCGCCTCCGCCGCACGGCAATTTCGCCGTACCGCCTGAAGCCTACCGCGGGCCGTATGAGTACAGCGTTCCCGGGGCGGCCAGGGACTTCTCACCGCAGTACGAGGCCTGATTCTTCATGGACATTCCGTACACCGTAGAGGCTCGCCCCGACACCGGCCTGACCAACGGCAAGATCGGGATCTGGCTGTTCCTGGCCTCCGAGGTCATGCTCTTCGGAGCGCTGTTTGCCAGCTACATCCTGATTCGAACCGGCGCGCCGAGCTGGCCGCGCGGGTCCACGATCCTCAACGTGCCGCTGGCGACGTTCAACACGCTGGTGCTGATTTCGTCCTCCGTCACCATGGTGATGGCCTGGGCGTCGCTGATGCGGCGCCGGCTCGGGACCTTTCGCATCTACATGGGGATCACGATCCTGCTCGGCTTCGTCTTCCTGTGCGTCAAGTACTTCGAGTACAGCCACAAGTTCCACGAAGGGCTCTTTCCGCGGACCAACAACTTCCTCGCGATCTACTTCACGCTGACCGGCCTGCACATGCTCCACGTGCTCGGCGGGATGGCGGTGAACGGGTATCTGCTGGGCCCCGGATCGAAGCTCTGGAAGACGAACCCGACGTGGTTCACCAATCGGGTGGAGAACGCCGGCCTGTTCTGGCATTTCGTGGACCTGGTCTGGATCTTCCTGTTCCCGACCCTGTATCTTCTGTAGGCGGCAGCGCCGCAGGCAGCGCTCCTGGGCGGCCTGCGCGGCCTGGAGAGCCTGGTGAGCCCTGGTGAGCCCTGGTGAACTGGTGAACTGGTAAAAATGATGACGAGCGACCACGCAGCCGGGATCGACGGCCACGCAGCCGACATCGACAGCCACGTCCGGACCTACATCACCGTCTTCGTCGCGTTGATGGCCCTGACCATCATCACCGTGGCGATCTCGTACCTTCACCTCCCCGAGGCGGTGGCCGTCGGCGTGGCGCTGCTGGTCGCGACCGTCAAGGGCACGCTGGTGGCGTGCTATTTCATGCACCTGATCTCCGAGAAAAAGCTGATCCTCGCGGTCCTGGTGCTCACCGCCGCGTTCTTCATCGTGCTGCTGGCGCTGCCGGTCGTGACCGTCAGCAACGGCTTCGGGAGCCACGGATGAACCTCAGGCTGGTCCATGCGGTGGTGATCCTCTTCTCCGCGGCCCTGGCGGTGCTGTTCGGGGTCTGGTGCCTGGGGGTGTACGGGCAGGCGCACAAGGTCGCGCCCCTGCTCGGGGCAGCCGCGTCGTTCGCCCTGGCGGGCGGCCTGGTCGTCTACGACTCCTGGTTCCTGCGCAAGACAAGGAGCCTGCGATGAGCGCGAGGCGCTGGAAGGAAGCCCGGCGAAGCCGGGCCGCCGAGCGCGACGCGAGCGGGGGTGGGGCCCCGCGCGCACCAACTACAGCCAGCTCCTGGCGGTCGGGAATCAGGCGCGCTGTCGCCACGGCGACAATCCTGGTGCTCGGCGGCGGCGCGACCGTCCTGGCCTGCCCGCTCTGCTTCGGGGCCGAAGAGACCTCGATGGTCGACGCGACCAAAGTCGGCGTCCTGGTGATGCTGGCGATCACGCTCGCGGTGCAGGGAGGGTTCGTCGG
>JBDTOB010000224.1:0-5108 GCA_039933435.1 Acidobacteriota bacterium
GACCTGCTGGGCGCCGGCGAGCGCCTCTCGGTGCCGCTGACCTGGGGAGGGACGAAGCGCGCCGCCCTCGAAGTCGAGCGCGCCTTCAGCGGCGGACCGCTGACCCGGGTGACGTCGAACGTGGAGACCTGGAGCCGGGAGAACCCGCGCTACAGCCTCGACGAGCACCGCGTGCAGGTCAACGCCCGCGTCGAGCGTCTGCTGGGGCGTGTGTTCCGCACCGGCCTGGACGTCTCGGGTGGAACGGTCAGCTTCGGAGAGCTGGACGATCGGCTCTGGTCCGTCGGCGCCAGCGCGGCGCTGGACACGCGCGGCGACCCGGCGTTTCCCTCGAACGCCGTGGTGCTCGGCGGGGGATGGTCGTCGCTCCACCTCGCGGCGCGGCGGATCAACCGCTACAACGCCGACGGCCGCGGCTACCTGCGGGTGTTCCGGCAGAACGTCCTTGCCGGGCGCCTGCAGTACTTCACCGCCGACGCCGCGCTGCCGCTCTACGAGCGGTCGCTGCTCGGCGGCGCCTCGACGCTGCGCGGCTACCGCGCCGGCGCCTTCGACGGCGACCGCATGGCGGTGGCGTCGGCCGAGCTGCGCGCGCCGCTGACCTCGGTGCTCAGCCGGGCGAGGCTGGGAGTGACGGTGTTCGCCGATGCCGGCAAGGCCGCCGACTTCGGCGCGCGCCTGGCGGATGCGGTGTGGCACCGCGGCGCCGGCGCCGGCCTCTTCCTGGTGGCGCCGTTCGTTCAGCTGAACCTCAACGTTGCCCACGGCGCCGGCGCCGGCACCCGCCTCAACGTCTCCACCGGCTTCAGTTTTTAAAAGGCCGACGACAATCCTCGACCTACCGGGATCGCGCTCACCGGCCCGTGATCCGGCCTTCGGTCAGGAACCGCCGGTAGTCGCTGAACGTCTCCGTCCGCCTCGTCGACTGCAGGCCGCTGCGGACGACGGTCGTCGAGTTGATGGACGCGGGGAGCAGCAGCACTTCGTCGGGGTCGGCAAAGGCGACGCGGCGGAACCGCATACTCACGTCCTCACGGTCGAGGACGACGCGCGTGGCGAAACCGTAGCGGCGCTGCAGCCGGGCCGGGACACGGACGTCGACCGGGCCGGTGATGTGGCGATCGATGCGGAGGACGTCATAGGTTTCGGCGTCGACCCAGACCTGGCCGCGCGTCGCCAGTGGTCCCGTCCAGTCGAAGCAGTCCTCGTGCTCGGGATCCTCGATCAGCTCCGGCTGGCTGACGCGAGACGCGGCGGTGAAGTCGATGATCAGGGCGGCGCGGGACCCTTCGCGGCCGCTGCGGAGCGAGGTGAAGCGGTAGTGGTCGCGTTCCGGCGGCAGCAGGAACGCCAGCGGCTCCGGCGAAAGCGGGTTGGGATCGGTGCAGCCGCTGCGCGAGGTGCGGTCGCTGTCGCGCGGCAGACGGCCGTTGACGCGAAGGATGTCGCGGACGAGGCGCGCCGCCGGCAGTTGGCCGCCTTGACCGGCCTCCAGCTCGACGCGCAGCTCCGATTCGACGGTCCGCGCGAAGCCCTGCTGCGACCAGTTGCTCCAGTCGATCGGCTGGACGGTCGCCGTGTTCGTGCAGACCACGCGTTGCGCGCGGAGGTAATAGCTGGCGACGCGCTGCCCGACGGCGGCCAGCAGGCCCGGTAGATCCGGCGGAGGCTGTGGTGCCGCCGAGCCGATGGCTACCTGGACCAGGCAGGCCGCCGCGAACGCTATCACCGTCGCCCGCATAGGCCCTTACAGTCGCATACGGCGGCCGCCCTGTCACCTGCCGGCTACGGCATTGCCGGCACCATCCAGCGCAGCACATAGGCCTGCAGCATCACGATAATCCCCATGATGATCACCAGGCCGACGCTGTGCCAGAAGACGAAGCGCAGAATCCGCCCCTCCTGACCGACCTGCCCGGTGGACGCCGTGGCAACGACAATGCTCTGGGCGTCGATCATCTTGCCCATCACCCCGCCGGTGCTGTTGGCGGTGACGATCAGTACCGGGTTGAAGCCGAGCTGCTGGGCGGTGATCTTCTGCAGGCTTCCGAAGAGCACGTTCGAACTGGTGTCGGACCCGGTCAGCGCCACGCCCAGCCAGCCGAGCAGCGCCGCGAAGAACGGATAGAGCATGCCGGTCTTCGTGAAGGCCAGGCCGAGCGTCGCGTCGGTGCCGCCGTAGCGGGTGACGAAGCCGAGCGACAGCATCAGCATGATGGTGGCGAGCGACGAGCGCATCCGCCGGAAGGTCATGGCCGCCACCGCGAAGAACTGCGCCAGCGACACCCGCAGATAGAGCGCCGTCGCCAGCGCCGCGAGCAGAATCGCGGTGCCGGTCGCCGAGGCCCAGTTGAGCGTGAACACCGCCGGCTCGGCGCGCGCCGCCCGGTAGGCGGGGTCGCCGATCTTCGTGCCGTCCACCGGCGCCGGCACCACCGGATACTCGCGGAAGACCGCGTGGTGCAGCAGCGGCACGTCCCACGCCGGCGACAGGAACGAGCTGACCGTGGCTTTGCCGCCGGCGCGGTAGAGCGCCAGGGCGCGCGGGCCGCCGTTGAGGAAGACCTTCACCGGGGCGAGCCCCCACAGGATCACCGCGACGCTCAGGAACAGCCACGGCATCCAGGCGCGAAGGACCGCGGCGCGCGCCGGCGCGTGAATCGCCGGGGCCGGGACGACGGGCGCCGCGCCCGGCACGGGATCGAACTCCCACACGTCGCGCGGCTGCCAGACGCGGGAGAACACCGCCAGCGCCGCGATTGACGCCAGCCCGCCGACGATGTCGACGAGCTCGACGCCGACGAAGTTGCTCCAGCCGTACTGCACGAGCGCGAAGGTCCCGCCGCACACCGCCACCGCCGGCCAGACGCCGCGCAGCCCCCGCCAGCCGCTCATCGTCACCACCAGCCAGGCCGGGACGATCAGCGACACGAACGGCAGCTGCCGCCCCGCCATCACGCCGAGGGTGTGCGCTGGAATCCCGGTGACCGCCGCCAGCGTCAGGATCGGCGTGCCGATCGCCCCGAACGCCACCGGCGCGGTGTTGGCGATGAGCGACAGCCCGGCCGCGTAGAGCGGCGTGAAGCCCAGCCCCATCAGCAGCGCCGAGCAGATCGCCACCGGCGTGCCGAACCCCGCCGCCCCTTCAATGAAGGCGCCGAACGAGAACGCCACCAGCAGCGCCTGGATCCGACGGTCCGCGGACAGCCGGCTGACCGAGTGCTTCACCACTTCGAACTGCCCGGTCTCGACCGTCAGGTTGTAGAGGAAGACCGCGTTGACGATGATCCAGCCGATCGGGAGCAGGCCGTAGGCGGCACCGTAGAGGGCGGTCGCCCCCGCGGTCGGCACCGGCATCCCGAAGACCAGGGTCGAGACCACCAGCGCCGCGACCAGCCCGGCGAGCGCGGCGAGGTGCGCGCGCCACTCCAGCAGCGCCAGCGCCACCAGCAGCAGCACGATCGGAAACGCCGCCGCGGCGGTGCTCAGCCACGGGCTGCCGAGCGGGTCGTATACCTGAATCCAGGGTGTCCACGTCATATCTGGCCGCGGCCATCATAATATGTCGTGGTTCCACGGCGTTCGGACTTCACCGGCGCCGCTCAGCAGACATCACAATCATGCCTACTTCCCGCGCCGTCTCCCCTCCGCGCATCGTCAACATCGAAGATCTCCGCAAGGCCGCGAAACGGCGGCTGCCGCGCGCCGTCTTCGACTACATCGACGGCGGGGCGGACCGCGAGATCACGCTCGACCACAACTGCGCGGCCTATAACGAGGTCGCGTTCCGGCCGCGCTGCGCCGTCGCCAACAGCAAGTACAGCCTCGAGACCACCGTCCTCGGCACCCGGCTGTCGCTGCCCTTCCTGCTGGCCCCGGTCGGCAGCTCGCGGATGTTCTACCCGCGCGGCGAAGAGGTCGCGGCCAGGGCCGCGGGCGAAGCCGGGACCGCCTATATTCTGTCGACGCTGTCCGGCTGTCTCCTCGAAGACGTGCGCAAGGCGACCACCGGCCCGGCGTGGTACCAGCTCTACCTGGTCGGCGGCCGCGACGTCGCGCTCGGCGCCATCGAGCGCGCCCGCAAGGCCGGCTACACCGCGCTGGTCGTGACCATCGACACGCCGGTGGCCGGGCTGCGCGAGCGCGACCTGCGCAACGGCATGAAGGAGCTCCTCACCCACAATCCACTGACGATGTTCCCGTTTGTCTGGCAGTTCGCGGCGCGCCCGCGCTGGCTGGCGGGATTCTTCGGCGACGGCGGACTGATGAACTTTCCCAACGTCGTCCTGCCAGGCGAAGGCCCGATGCCGTATGCCGACGTCGGCAGCGCGCTCGAGTCCTCGACGGTGACGTGGCCGGACCTGCGCTGGATTCGCGACGCCTGGGATGGTCCGATCGTCGTCAAGGGGGTGCACCGCGGAGACGACGCGATGCTGGCGGTGGATTCGGGCGCGGACGCGGTCGTGGTCTCGAACCACGGCGGCCGTCAGCTCGACAGCGTGCACGCCACGCTGCGGGTGCTGCCGGAGGTGGTGGCAGCGGTCAACGGCCGCGCCGAAGTGATGCTCGACGGCGGCATCCGCCGCGGCAGCGACGTCGTCAAGGCGCTGTGCCTCGGCGCGAAAGCGGTGCTGGTCGGCCGGGCCTATGCGTATGGGCTTGGCGCCGCGGGAGGCGCGGGGGTGGCGCGGGCGATTGAGATCCTGCAGGCGGACGTGATGCGGACGCTCAAGCTGCTCGGCTGCCCGTCGGTCGAGGCGCTGGATGGGTCCTACGTGGACGTGCCGGCGCACTGGTCGGCGGAGCCGCGGACGCCGGCAGCGCCGCCAGTGCGGGCCTAGCGGCGAACCGCATCCCGCCCCGGGTCGTGCGGACTGGGCCGCCCGGCATCGTCAGCTCGTGCCGGCGCCATACTTGTCGGCCAACTTCCGGATGGTGGTGACGTTGCGAAAAGTGGCCGGGCCGAGGAGCTTTTCCAGGCTCGGTCCCCGATACTCTTCCGCAAGGTTCAGCCGCAGCCAATAGACCTCGCGACCGTGCACCGCGAACCGGTGCGAGGGAGTGCTCGCCGCCGCCGCGGCGGCGGACGCGGCGGCAGCAGGCCTTTT
>JBDTOB010000225.1:0-5103 GCA_039933435.1 Acidobacteriota bacterium
ACATCGGCTACGGCGCCATCTACGAGCTGGCGCGGGTGATCAACGGCTTCCGCGAAAAGCTGGCGGGGGAGGCGCACCTGACGTTCAATCCCGGCGTGCTGCTGGGGGGGACGACGGTCGAGTTCGACCCGGCGCAGAGCCGCGGCTCGGCATTCGGGAAGAGCAACGTCATCGCCGAGCGGGCGGTCGCGGCCGGCGATCTGCGGGCGCTGTCCGCCGAGCAGTTCCAGCAGGCGCGGCAGGCGATGGAACACATCGCCGCGGCGTCGCTGCCACATACGCAGTCGACCATCACCTTCGACGAAGGCTATCCGCCGATGGCGCCGAGCGAAGGCAACGCCCGGCTGCTGGCGATGTACGACAAGGCCAGCCGCGACCTCGACTTTGGCAGCGTCACCGCCGTCAGCCCCGACCGCGCCGGCGCCGCGGACGTCTCCTTCGTCGCCAGCACGATCAAGACCATCATCGACGGCGTTGGTCTGATGGGCAAAGGGGACCACACCGTCGGCGAGACCGCGGACCTCACCACGCTGCCGTCCCAGACCAAGCGGATGGCGCTGCTGCTCTACAGAATCCAGCAGGCGGGAGGCGTGCGCTGACGGCTGCGTGCGCCGAAACCGGCGGCCGCGCCTGCCGCCCGGTCAGGATGATTTGATCAGCACCGCCCGTACGTAGAGCAGCTCAAAGCCCTGGCGCTGGACGTTTTCCTGCGACTTCGATCCCGGCGCCGTGGTCACCACCGCGAGGTCGCAGCCGGCCGCGGCGGCGCGCGCCAGCCGCTCGCGCAGGAGCGTCGTCTGGACACCACGCCGCCGGTGCGTCGGCAGCGTCGCCGCGCCGCAGAGCTGGGCGATGCCGGCGTCGATCCGCATGCTGGCACCACCCACCGCCTCGCCCCCGCGCCTCGCCAGATACTGCCAGAATCCCGGCACCTGCGACAGGTCGCCGAAGATGTTGTCGAGATCCCGCCGGTCCACCGTCTCGGCCGGCGGCGCTCCATCGAAGACGTCCGCGTGAAGGAACCCGGTGGCCACGACATTCAGCCAGGCCTCGGCCTCCCCGGCTCCGGTCTGGCTGACGACGATCGACGGATCGGGCGCAACGGCCGCGTCGGTGTCGGTGGGCAGCCGGCGCCCCAGGACGTTCTCGAAGCCTGAGAGAACGTAGCCACGGGCCGAGAGGAGCAAGCCCGCCTCTGGAGCGGCGAGCGACGACAGCTCGACCCGGACCGCGGCGCCGGCGCGGGCAAAGATCTCCTCGACGGCCCCGAGCGCCTCCTCGTGCAGGGGGGCGAAACCCAGCCCGGCCACCTTCGTCCACGGCACGTCCGGCCCGGCCATGACCGCGACCCCTCCGCCGACGGGCGTGACCGAGACTCCCTCGGGTCCGACGCGCCGCTGGATTGCGTCACCAATCCCGGACATGAGCGAGGCTTCGGCGCGTTCAATCCGCGCCGCCAGGGAGGCCGGGACATGGAGCATTTGCAGCATTTTGGCACAGTCGGGCCCGCGGGCACGATTCCCGCATAGGTCATCCGCAGAGCCGGCGGTCCGTCCGGCTGCGGCTCGCGGATATGATGAGCTGGCACGCGGCTAAGGTGGGCTGGAGATGAGGAGATCGAGCATGCGAGTGTCCGCTTTGACGACGCTGACCACGGTGGCGGTGTTGACGGCCCAGGTGGCGTGGGCGCAGACCACCATTACGGCGCCCAAGAATAAGTATTCGCCGAAGCAGGATGTCCAGCTCGGCCAGGAGGCGGCGGCACAGGTCGAGCAGCAGCTCCCGATTTTGCGCGACGACAACGTCACGTCGTATGTCCAGGAGATCGGGCGGCGCCTGGTTGACTCGATTCCTGCCAACCAGCGGCACCCGGAGTTCCACTACACCTTCAAGGTCGTCAATGTGAAGGAGATCAATGCCTTCGCGCTGCCGGGCGGGCCGATGTACGTCAATCGCGGGATGATCGAGGCCGCCAAGACGGAAGGGGAAGTCGTCGGCGTGCTCGCGCACGAGATGAGCCACGTCGCGCTGCGCCACGGCACCGCGCAGGCGACCAAGGCGACGAAATACGAGATGGGCACGATTGCCGGGGCGGTCCTCGGGGCCATCGTCGGCGGCCGCACCGGCAGCATCATTGCGCAGGGCACGCAGTTCGGACTCGGCACCGCGTTCCTGAGGTTCAGCCGCGAGTACGAGCGCCAGGCCGACATCGAAGGGGCGCAGATCATGGCCAGGGCCGGCTACGACCCGCGCGACATGGCCAACATGTTCAAGACCATCGAGGCGCAGGGGGGGTCGGGCGGCCCGCAGTGGATGAGCGATCATCCCAATCCGGGCGACCGCTACACCTACATCAACAAGGAGGCGCAGTCGCTCCGCGTCCAGAACGCGGTGCACGATACCGGCGCGTTCCGCAGCGTCCAGACGCGCCTCAACCAGATGTCGCCGGCGCCGTCCACCGAGCAGGCGACCAAGAATGGCGGCGGCAGCCGTAACCCCGGGCGGAGCGACGGCGGTCCGGTCACCGGCAACGTGGCGCGTCCGGCGTCCGGCTTCAAGTCCTACACCGAGGGCAATCTCTTCAAGATCAGCGTCCCCTCGAACTGGCGGGAACTGCCGGGCAACAACTCGGTGACCTTCGCACCGGAGGGCGCCTACGGGACGGCCAACCAGCAGAGCGTCTTCACCCACGGCGCCGAAGTGGGGCTGGCGCGCAACGAGACCCACGATCTCAAGACCGCGACCGACGAACTGGTGCAGTCGCTGGCGCAGTCGAACCCGCGCCTGAAGCAGGCGTCCGATTACAGCCGGGCGTCGGTCGGCAGCCGCGACGGCCTCAGCATCACGCTCAGCAACGTCTCGGAAGCCACCGGGAAGGACGAGCGGGTCAAACTGTTCACCGCGCTGATGCCGGACGGGACGCTGTTCTACATGATCGGGGTCGCGCCGAGCAGCGAGTTCGGCGTCTACGAACCGGTGCTGCGCAAGGTCGCCGGCTCGATCCAGTTCGCCCGCTAGCGAGGGCCGGCGCTGCAGGAGAGTTCCTGATCAGTCCCTGAAAGAAACGCCACGAGACTCCCTGCCGGTTCCGCTACCATGGAGACACCCGACATGTATCCGGCTGTCTCCTCCGATGGCGCGCTTGGCGACGCGCTCGAACGCTACTGGGGCTATACCTCGTTCCGGCCACTGCAGCGGGAAGCGATGCAGGCCATCCTCGCCGGCCGCGACTCGATTGTCGTGCTGCCGACCGGCGGCGGCAAGTCGCTGTGCTTCCAGGCGCCGGCGCTGGTGCGCGACGGGCTGGCGGTGGTGGTCTCGCCGCTGATCTCGCTGATGAAGGATCAGGTGGACACGCTGGTCGGCAACGGCGTGCCGGCGGCGCTCTACAACAGCTCGCTCGGCAGCGAGGCCAAGGCCGCGGTCGTCGACGGGCTGCGCGAGGGAAAGTTCCGGCTGCTCTACGTCTCGCCGGAGCGGCTGGTGGGCGAGGGGAGCGACGGCTTCCTCAGGCTGCTGGGGCGCTGCCGGGTCAGCTTCATCGCCATAGACGAGGCGCACTGCATCAGCCAGTGGGGGCACGACTTCCGCCCCGAGTACCGGCAGCTCGGCCGGCTCCGCGAGCTGCTGCCCGGGATCAGCCTGCACGCCTACACCGCGACGGCGACCGCGCGGGTGCGCAGCGACATCGCCGCGCAGCTCGGGCTGTCGAGCCCGGTGGAGCTGGTCGGCTCCTTCGACCGTCCCAACCTCGTCTACCGCGTGCTGGCGCGCGCCAACCTCAAGCGCCAGCTCGTGGAGATCCTGGATCGTCATCGCGGCCAGGCGGGCATCATCTACTGCACCTCGCGCCGCGAGGTGGACGCGCTGTCGGCCTGGCTGCGCGAGAGCGGCGTCCGGGCGCTGCCCTACCATGCCGGCCTCCCGGACGTGGAGCGCAGCCGCAACCAGTCCGCGTTCCTGGACGAGGCCGCCGATGTCATGGTCGCGACGGTGGCGTTCGGCATGGGCATCGATCGCTCGGACGTCCGCTTCGTGGTCCACGCCGGTGCGCCGGCTTCGCTCGAGCACTACCAGCAGGAATCCGGGCGCGCCGGGCGCGACGGCCTCGAAGCCGAGTGCGTCCTGGTCTATTCCACCGCCGATTTCATGAAGTGGCGGCTGATGCTCGAACGCAACGGCGAGCTGACCGACGCGGCGCGCAAGCTGCTGCGCGACATCGAGCGCTACGCCGCCAGCGTCGGCTGCCGCCATCGTCATCTCGTCACGTACTTCGGCGACGCCTACGACCGTGCTGACTGCGGCGCCTGCGACTACTGCCTCGAGGAGCTCGAGACCGCGCCCGAGCCGGTGGTGCTGGCGCGCAAGATCCTGTCGTGCGTCGCCCGCGTCGGCCAGCGCTTCGGCATCGCCCACGTCACCAGCGTGCTGTGCGGCAGCGACGTCGAGGCGGTTACCTCCCGCCGCCACCACGAGCTCAGTACCTTCGGCCTGCTCCGCGGCGTGCCGGTGCCCGAGGTCCGCGGCTACGTCGAGCAGTTGATCGCGCATGGCCTGCTGCGCCAGACCGACGATGCGTTTCCGGTGCTGGGGCTGACCGAGCGGGGCGTCGGCCTGTTGAAGGACCCGCAGTGTGGCGCCGATCTGGTGCTGGCGCGCCAGCGGCGGCCGACGAAGGACCGGGTTAACAAGCGGGCGCGCATCGAGGCGGAATCCTGGCAGGACGTCGATCGCGGCCTGTTCGAGCGCCTGCGGGCGGTGCGGCTGGACATTGCCCGGGCGCGCGGCGTGCCTCCCTACGTGATCTTCCACGACACCACCCTGCGCGAGCTGGCGCGCCTGCGCCCGGCGACGCTCGAGGCCCTCCACGGCATTCGCGGCGTCGGCGCCCGCAAGGCGCAGGACCTCGGCGAGGTGTTCCTTGCCGCTATCCGCGAACACTGACGAGGCCGCCGTTTCGCAGCCCGGCCCCTTGTTTTCTACTGACTGACCGTAAAGGTCTGCCCGGCAATGATGATGGTGCCGCTGCGCGGCGCGCCCGCGTTGGCGTCGACGTTGAAATCGACCGTGCCCGGGCCGTCGCCGGAGGCACCGGCGGTGACG
>JBDTOB010000226.1:0-5098 GCA_039933435.1 Acidobacteriota bacterium
ATCTCCCCGGTGCGCGGATCGATGATGCCGCCGCCGTACGACCAGCCGCGGGTGGCCCTGTGCACCCAGCTGATCATGTTGTAGCGCACGTCCATCGGATCGGCATCGGCCGGGAGCACCCTGACCTGGAAGGCATTGCGGAACCCGGCCGCCTCGAACGCCTGGTTCCACCACGAGGCGCCCTCGATGAGCGCCGCGCGGATCGCCTCGGGGGCGCCGTTGTCGACGTAGTAGACGATCGGCGTCACCGGATCCGACAGCGCCGCGGCGGGGTCCTTCTTCTCCAGCCGGTGGCGCGCGATCCATCGCTTTTCGATCGGCTCGCTGAGGGGGGACGCGTAGTCGTAGAACTCGACGCCGTCGGACGGCGCCCGCGGGTCGAGCCGGCGCGGCGTGTAGTGCGCGTCCGGAAGCTCGACGAACGAATGGTGCTCGCGCAGCGTCACCGCGGCGGGATCGGGCGTGGTCTGGCGCACCAGCGGCCCGGGGGTGTCGTCGGTGACGAAGGTCAGGGTGGCTTCGACTTCGGTGTTCTTGGGGAAGCCTTTGGTTCGATCCAGATAGAGCGCGCTGCGGCTGTCGTCGAGCCGGTACTTCCCCTGTCCCGACGTTTTCAACCGCTCGGTGACGCCGTGGGCATCCCGCAGGAAGAAGTCGGTCGCGTCAACGAGCACGCGGCCGTCGTCTTCCGCCACCACCTTGAACCCCCAGAGCACCGATTGCGCGAACGAGTCGGCGACGGCGCGCCGCTCCGCGGCGTCGGTGGTCATCGCCCGGTACTGGTAGTTCGGCTGGGTCAGCAGGACCTTGCGGCCGATGTGATCGAAGAACACGATCGCCGAGTTGCCGAGCTGCCCGCGATCGAGGCCGACCGGGTTCGAGCCCAGTCCTGCGGGGAGCGACACCTGGTAGAGCAGCTCGTGATTGAAGCGGCCGATCTCCATGAACAGCTTGCCGGCGGCGGGCTGCCAGTAAAGCGGCATCAGGCCGTCGATTTTTCGGAGGTCCCGGATCTTCTCGGCGATGTGGGGCAGCGCTCCGGGCGCTCCGGGGGCTTCCTGTGCGGGAGCCGGGGCGCTGCCCGCGCAGAGCAGCAGGGCGGTGAGCACGCAGGTCGAACGGTTCATGGTGTCTGTCCGGTCTCAGCGAAGCGCTTTGCTGTAGAGAAGGTCGTGCTCGCCGGGCGGCTCCAGCCCCGCGGAGCGGACCGCCAGCGCAATCTGCGCCCAGTGTCTGATCTCGTGGAGCAGGATGTGGAAGAGCAGCTTGCGCGGCGACATCTGCAGCGGGCGATCGCGCAGCTCAAAGCTGCGCACCTGGTCGGCCGCCTCGTCGTCCAGGTCGGTGACGAACTGCTCGAGCTCGCGCCGGACCGAGGCGCCGTAGTCGAAGAGCGGCGGCGCGTTGTTGCCGGTGAGGCCGGTCCGGCTGGCGATGGGCGAGTCGGTCAGCCGTTGCAGGTGCCGGCGCTCGACCAGGAAGACATGATCGATCAGCTTGCCGACGGTGGCGTGGCGCCCGCCCGGCTGGACCGGAACGTCCATGGCCTCGGGATGCACGACCAGCCAGCCTCGCCATTTCTCGCGCTCCCCCTGCGTGTAGCGCAGCAGCTCGCCGAAGGTGAGGGCAATCACGCGGCTATTTCATCACGTCCGCAATGGCCACCGTCGACACCGGGCCGAGGTTGAGCGCGCGGATGCCCGGCTCGATCACCTTGAGGTCGCCGACCACCACGACCGCGAACTTGTCCGGCTGGATGTAGCGGGCGGCGGCGCGCTCCGCATCCGCCACCGTGACCCTCCGCACGCGTTCGGTGAACGTCTGGTAGTAATCGGCCGGCAGGTTGTAGATAAACACCTGGGCGAGCGACCCGGCCAGCGCCTGCGTGGTCTCGAAGCTGCGCGGCAGCAGGGCCGCGACGTAGCTCTTGGCCTTGTCGAGTTCATCCGCGGGAATCGGCTTGCGGATACCGTCGAGCTCCTTGAAGAACTCGGTCAGCGCCTCGGAGGTCTTGTCGGTCTGCACGCCCGCCGCGGCGAAGAACGGCCCGGCCGCGCCGCGCATGTCGAACGACGAACTGGCGCCGTAGGCGTAACCGTGCGTCTCCCGCAGGTTCTGATTGAGCCGCGAGGTGAAGGCGCCGCCGAGCACCGTGTTGAGCACTCGCAGCGCGAAATAATCCGGCGTCGAGCGCGGCACGCCGACCCAGCCGATGCGAATCTGGGATTGCGGCGCGCCGGGTTTGTCGACGAGGTAGACCTTCCGCGCCGTCAGCTGCGCGGGCGCGGGCACTTCGGCGGCGCCGCTCGCGGTGCCCTTCCAGCTCCCGAACGCCGACTCGAGCATCGGCAGGACGGTGGCCGGAGTGACGTCGCCGGTGACGATGACGGCGGCGTTTGCGGGCAGGTAGCGAGCGGTGTGGAACTGGCGCAGATCCGCGGTGGTGAATCCGTTGATCGAGGCCGCGGTTCCGATCCCGAGGGTGCCGTAGCGGTGCGTCCGGCCGTAGACCAGGCGCGGGAAGGCGAACTGGACCAGCGCGGCCGGGTTGTCCTCGGCCTGCAGCAGCGAGGTCAGCCGCTCCTGCCGAACCCGCTTCAGCTCAGCCTCCGGAAATGCCGGCCGCAGCGCGACGTCCGCCATGATCGGCAGCGCCTCGCCCAGCCGGGCGGCGGGGACATGGAGGTCGACGAGCGCCGCATCGGGCGAGCTCGACGTCGAGAGGTCGGCGCCGAGATAGTCCACTGCGTCGGCAATCTGGAGCGCATCGCGACCCCCGGCGCCCTCATCCAGCATGTCGGCGGTGAGGCTGGAGAGCCCGAACTTGCCGGCGGGATCGGCAGCGCCGCCGGCGCGGACCACGAGGGTGACAGTGGCCACCGGCACCTTGTGCAGCTCCACGATCCAGACCGGCAGCCCGTTCGACAGCGTCCGCTTCTGAATGGCCGGGAGCTCGAGCGCGGGCGGCGGACCGATGTTCGGCGCCGCCGATCGGTCGGGCGCCTGTTGCGCGCCCGGCGAGGCGCCGCCAACGAGGACAGCCATCGCCACGGCGGCCGGCGCGAATCGTTTCAGCATTCGGTCTGTGCTCATGGTGTGCTGCAGCGCTATCGGGACGGCTCGGCGGTCTTCGCCGGCACCACGGAGAGCTCGGCGCGCCGGCCCGCCGGCAGCCAGAACGCCGCGGCGGCCTGGACGTCTGACGCGGTCAGCGCCAGGTAGCGGGACAGGTCCTCGTTGAAGTAATCCGGATTGCCGGTCGCGAAGTAATAGGCGTTGAGCTGGTTGCCGGTGCCGTTGAACCCGCCGACGCTCTCCATCCGGTCGTAGAACGACGCCTCGATCTGGTTGATGGCGCGCTCGAACTCCCGCGCCGCGGGCGGGGCCTTCTGCAGCGCCGCCAGCTCCTCGTCCACGACCGAGCGGATCCGATCCAGCTGCGCCTGCGGCGTCGCGCCGTCCTGGGGCGGCCGCGCGGTGATCACGATCTGGAACTGCGAGCCGAGCGCCGCCGACGCCTGATAGGCGGCGACGTCCTGGGCAATCTGCAGGTCATACACCAGCCGCTTGTAAAGCCGCGAGTTCTTGCCGCCAGCCAGCACCTGCGACACCACGTCGAGCTCGGCATCGCCGGGCGCGAAGCCCGCCGGCGTCAGCCACGAGAGATAGAGCCGCGGCAGCTGGACGCGGTCCTCGATGGTCTTCCGCTTCACCTCGGTGAGCATCGCGTGGGGATAATCGATCGGGGCCACGCTGCCGCTCCCGGCTTTGACGTCGCTGAACCATTTCTCGACGAGCGCTCGCATCTTCGCCGAATCGATGTCCCCGGCCACGACCAGGCTGGCGTTCGCGGGCTGGTAGTACTTCTTGAAGAACTCGACCACGTCCTCATAGCTGGCCGCGGTCAGGTCCTCCATGTAGCCGATCGTCGGCCAGCGATACGGATGCCCCTCGGGATAGAGCAGCTGGTCCATCTCGATCGAGGCCATGCCGTAGGGGGCGTTCTCGAGGCTCTGACGACGCTCGTTCTTCACCACGTCGCGCTGGCCGTCGACCCGCGCCGGGGACATCGACTCGAGGAGATAGCCCATGCGATCGGACTCGAGGAAGAGCGCGAGCTCGACGGCATTCGAGGGGATGTCGATGAAATAGTTGGTGCGGTCAACCTGGGTCGAGCCGTTGTTGGTGCCGCCGGCCCCCTCGAGCAGGGTGTCGAATTCCCCCTCCTTGACGTGCGCGGATCCCTCGAACATCAGATGCTCGAAGAGGTGGGCGAAGCCTGTCCGTCCCGGCTTCTCGCGCGCCGAGCCGACGTGATACCAGACGTTGACCGTGGCCAGCGGCACGGTGTGGTCCTCGTGGAGGATCACGTGCAGCCCGTTCGGCAGCGTGAACTGCGTGAACGGGATCGCCAGCGGCGCCGGCTTCGGGGCCGCGGCGGCCGTCGTCTGCGCCGGCACGCAGGGCGCGCGCAGCAGCGCGAACGCCAGGGTGAGCGCGCCAATCGTGCGGGGTGGCATCATGCAGGACCTCTGAGGTTCCTATAGTCTATCAACCGCCATGTTCTCGTCCCGCGTTGCCGGAAGTCTCGAGCCCAACCGGCTGACCCGCGGGATTCGACGCGCGCGGGCATCAGGCCGCGAGATTATCGACCTGACAACCACCAATCCCACCGCCGCGGGCATTGTCTACCCGCCGGCGCTGCTGGCCGCCCTGGCGGATCCGTCGGCCGCCGCTTACCAGCCGGCCCCGCTGGGGATGTCGAGCGCGCGCGACGCGGTCTCGCGCGACTACCGGCGCCGCGGCATCGACCTGCCCGCCGCGCGCATCGTCCTGACCGCCAGCACCAGCGAAGCCTACTCGATCCTGTTCAAGCTGCTCTGCGAGCCTGCGGGCGATGTCGTGCTGACGCCGGTGCCGAGCTACCCGCTGTTCGAGCACCTGACCGCCCTCGACGGGGTCAGGGCGGTTGCGTATCCACTCGAGTATCACGGCGCCTGGGGGATCGACGTCCACACCTTGGACGAACGGTGGAGCGCCGCGGTTCGGGCGGTGCTGGCCGTCAGCCCCAACAATCCGACCGGGTCGGTGCTGTCGG
>JBDTOB010000227.1:0-5092 GCA_039933435.1 Acidobacteriota bacterium
TCGTCCAGAAAATGATCGAAATCGAGCCCAACGAGCCGACCAATTACTTCGCCCTCTCGAAGATCTACGAAGACAGCGGCCGTTACGAGGAGGCCGAGCAGGCGCTCCTCAAGGCGCGCGACGCCAAGCCCAACGACCCCATCGTCTACACCTCCATGTCCGGCTTCTACAACCGGCAGGGAGACTTCCCCAAGACGATCGAATCGCTCAACAAGGCCGCGTCGCTGGCGCCCGACAACCCCCAGGGCTACCAGCTGGTCGCCACCTATTACTGGGAAAAGTCCTCGAAAGACCATCGCCTGAGCGACGCGCAGAAGAAGGAATACATCATGGCGGGGCTCGAGAACGTCAACAAGGCGCTGCAGCTGAACCCGACCTACGTGGACGCCCTGATCTACAAAGGGCTGCTCCTGCGCCAGCAGGCGCTGGTCGAAAAAGACCGCGCCAAGCAGCTGCAGCTGATCGACGACGCCACGGCCCTCCAGAAGCAGGCCATCGAGCTGCGCAAGAAGGGCGGCGCCTCCTAGCCGGACCGCCCGGCGCCCTCTCTCTCGAGCCGTCCGCATCGCGCGGGCGGCTCTTTTTTCAGCTGTGAGCTCTCACCCTCAACCCAGCCCTCGGCGCCCGCAGCGGGCCCGCAGGGCCTGTTCGCGCCCGGTCTCCGATCTCCGTTCCAGTACGCCGGTCCCGAAGTCTTCAGAGACCCCCCAGGCCCACGGGGAACAGGAGCCGGGGAGGTGTACGCACAAAGGGCGAACCCCTGAAGGTTCGCCCTCGTGTCGATGCCGTCCGCGGTTGCGTGTGGCGCGTTAGTTGGCGCCGGTCTTCGGGGCCGGGGCGGCTTCGCCGCCACCGCCGCCGCGCCGCATGTCCTCGGTGACGATGCCCACCTTGGTGATGCCCGCGCCCTTGGCGGCGTCGATGACCGCGACGATGTCGCCGTAGCGGAGCGAGCCGTCGCCGGCGATGAACATCGTCTTTTCCTTGCGGGTTTCGAAGATGTCGCGGAGACGGGTCTCGAGCTCCGGCAGCGTCACCGGCTGGTGGTTGATCGAGATCTGCCGATCCGCCGTGTATTCGAGCATCACCTGGGTGTTGTCCTGCGCGGACGTCGGGGCCTTGGTCTCGAGCGGCAGGTTGATGTCGACCCCCCTCTGCGTCAGCGGCAGGGCGGCCATGAAGATGATGAGGAGCACGAGCAGCACGTCGATGAGCGGCGTGACGTTCATGTCCGCGCTGGCGTGCGGGGTCTCCCCGCGAACGACCTTCTCAGCGCCGAAGTGATTGTGAGCGTGCGCCATGACTAATTGCCTCCGGCCGCGGATTTTTTCGCTTCCTTCTTCTCGGTGATCAGGCCGATGTCCTCGATCCCGGCCTTCCGGAGATCGTCCATCGCCTGCATGATCGCGCTGTAGAGCGCATCCTGGTCACCCTTGATCAGGACGACCCGCTCGGACTTGTCCTCGAGGACCGCCTTGACCTTGTCGGCGAAGCTCCCCTTGTCCACCGCCAGGCCGTTGACCCAGAACTGGTTCGCCGAGTCGATGGCGACGACGGTCTGGGTCTGGGTGTCGGGCTTGTCGACGGTGTTGCCCGCCTCGGGCAGCTTGACGTTGACCCCCTTCTGCAGCATCGGGGCGATGAGCATCATGATGATGAGCAGCACCAGCATGACGTCGACGAGCGGGGTCACGTTGATGTCGGCCTTGAGGCTGCCTTTGCTGCCGAGGTCCATTGCCATGGGGAGACTCCTGCCTTGCTTCCGTGTGGTGGCCGCCGCCTCCCGCCGCGCCGGCCGTGCGGCGGAGCGGAAGACAGGCGGCCGGGATGACGACTCGTGTTACGCGGTCTTCTTGATGAAGTAGTCGAGGAGCTCGGACGACGAGTTGTCCATTTCGACGTTGAAGTATTCGATTCGGCCGGTCAGGTAATTATAGAACCACACTGCGGGGATGGCGACGACCAGCCCGAGCGCGGTTTCGACCAGCGCTTCCGAGATACCGGCCGACACCGCGCCGAGACCGCCTGAGCCGGTGGCGGCGATGCCCTGGAAGGCGGTGATGATGCCGACGACCGTGCCGAGCAGACCGACGAAGGGAGCCGTCGCGCCGATCGTCGCGAGCGCCGCAACCCCTTTCTTCAGGTCATTTGCGGTCAGCGCCGAGGCGCGCTGGATGGCGCGGCGGACGGTGTCGACGAGGTCCTCGCGGCTCAGCCCGGAGCCGCTTTCCTGCTGGAACTGGTATTCCTGCAGCCCGGCGAGCACCACTTTCGCCAGATGGCTGTAGCGGAAGTTCTTGGACTGGGAAATGGCGATGGCGTCTTTCAGCCGGCCATCCTTGAGGTGCTTGGCCACCTGCGGTGCGTAGAGCTTCGACTGCTTCTGCGCCTGCGTGAAGGTGTAGATCCGCTCGATCGCGACGCCGAACGAGATCATCGACATAATCACGAGAATTACGCCGATTGCCTTGGCCACGGGCCCCATCTGCGCCCACATGTGCATCAAATCCATTTCGCCACTCCTCCGGTGCTCTGGATGGTCCAGAAATTAATCCGCGTGTTCGAGAACAACTCTACTGCAGTGTGAAATTCACCGTGACGGTCATGATGACCGGCACTGGCACTCCGTTGAGCAGTGTCGGCGTGAACACCCACTGCTTGACCGCGTCGAGCGCGGCCTGGTCGAGTAGGGGGATGGAACGCAGCACTTTCGCGTCCTTCACCCGGCCGTCGGGGCCAATCGTGGCCTCGATGATGACCACGCCGGACACGCGCGCGGACTGCGCGATGGGCGGATAGACCGGATTCACGTTTCTGGTCTTGGTCGGCGTCTTGATGTTGCCGCCGACGCGAACCGGCGCGGTCGGTGGCGGCGGAGGCGGGGGGGCCGTCGGCAGCCCTCCGACCACGCCGCCGATGGTGCCGCCGGGCACGCCGCCCACGACGCCTCCCGGCACCCCGACGCCGATCGCCGGGCTCGGCGCTTCCGGCACGATCTCCTTCGGGGCTTCGACCGGCGCCGCGTTCGGATTCGACACCGGTGTCGGGGTCGTCTTCGGCGGCGCCGAGGCCGCCGGCGGCGGCGGCGGCGGGGGTGGTGGCGGCGGCGGCGGCGGCGCGCCGACGAAGGCCATCATCGTCGGGGGCGTCGGCAGCACGTCCGTGGCCATCAACGGAATGATGATTACGGCCGCGAAAAGAACGACGTGGGCCAGGATCGAGAGGGGCACGGTGTACCACTTCTGCGATCCGAGCTTGATCGTCGGGTTCACGACATCGCCGAACATGTCACGGGGCACGGCTCAGTCCTCCTGGCTCTGTCGTTGGCGGCGCAAGACCGCGAATTATAGTCAGAGCCAAAAACCAGTGTCAACGAAGCAACCGCTTGCTTAGACACCGGACATCACGAAATGGCCAGCTCCCCGGCGTCCACGGGAGCGGCCTGACCTCAGGGCCGGGTCGCCGGCGCCTGAATGCGCATCCCGTAGAAGGAGCGCCACACGAAGAAAGCCGAGCCGGCGATGAACACGCCCGCGAGCACGTGACTCATCAGCGCGCCGTACTGTTCTGCAAGCTGCACGCCTAGTTCTACCGCAAGCAGGCCAAAGAGTGTGGTGAATTTTATGACCGGATTCATGGCCACCGACGACGTGTCCTTGAACGGGTCGCCGACGGTGTCCCCGACGACGGTCGCGGCGTGCAGCGGCGTGCCCTTTTCCTTGAGCTCCACTTCCACAATTTTCTTGGCGTTGTCCCAGGCGCCGCCGGCGTTGGCCATGAAGATGGCCTGGAACAGGCCGAAGAGGGCAATCGACACCAGGTAGCCGATGAAGAAGTACGGCTCCAGGAAGGCAAAACCCAGGGTTGCGAAGAAGATCGCGAGGAAGATGTTGAACATCCCCTTCTGGGCGTACTGGGTGCAGATCTCCACCACCCGCTTGCTGTCGGCGACCGAGGCCCTCTCGACCACTCCGTCGAGCTTGATGTTGGCCTTGATGAACTCCACCGCCCGGTAGGCGCCGGTCGTCACCGCCTGCATCGACGCCCCGGTGAACCAGTAGATCATCGCCCCGCCGGTAATCAGCCCGAGCAGGAACGGCGGATGGAGGATGGAGAGGTAGCGCAGCAGCTCCGGCTGCAGCCGGTGCGTCAGCAGGACGATGATCGAAAAGATCATCGTCGTCGACCCCACCACCGCGGTGCCGATCAGGACCGGCTTGGCGGTGGCCTTGAAGGTGTTGCCGGCGCCGTCGTTCTCCTCGAGCAGGTGCTTGGCGCGCTCGAAGTTGACGTCGAAGCCGTAATCTCGCTTCAGCTCCGCGGCGATGCCGGGAATCGACTCGATGGTCGAGAGCTCGAAGACCGACTGGGCGTTGTCGGTGACCGGGCCGTAGGAATCGACCGCGATGGTGACCGGGCCCATCCCGAGGAAGCCGAACGCCACCAGGCCGAACGCGAACACCGCCGGCGCGATCATCAGCTCGCCCAGCCCGCGCGTGCTGACCGCGTAGGCGATCGACATCAGCGCGACGATCACCATCCCCAGCCAGTAGGCGCTGAAGTTGCCCGCCACCAGCCCGGAGAGGACGTTGAGCGACGCCCCGCCCTCGCGCGAGGAAATCACCACCTCGCGGACGTGCGCCGAGTCGGTCGAGGTGAAGACCTTGACCAGCTCGGGGATGATCGCCCCGGCCAGCGTGCCGCAGGTGATCACCGTCGACAGCTTCCACCACAGCGTCGGGTCGCCGCCGAGCCCGGGAATCAGGACGTAGGAGACCGCGTAGGTCAGCGCCACCGAGACGATCGACGTCAGCCACACCAGCGTCGTCAGCGGCGTCTCGAAGTTCATGACCGCGGCGTCGGCATAGCGGCCGCGGGCCCACGAGGCGTTGAGCAGGTAGGAAACGCCGCTGGCAATCACGCCGGTGATCCGCATCACGAAAATCCAGACCAGCAGCTGGACCTGGATCGCCGGGTCGGTGACCGCCACCAGGATGAAGGCGATGAGCGCCACCCCGGTGACGCCGTAGGTCTCGAAGCCGTCGGCGCTCGGGCCGACCGAGTCGCCGGCGTTGTCGCCGGTGCAGTCGGC
>JBDTOB010000228.1:0-5085 GCA_039933435.1 Acidobacteriota bacterium
AGTCGACGCCGCGGCCGCTGACGCGATATAAGGGTGCCGTGCGCGCCGCCGCGGTCTCCGCCTGTCTCGCTGTCTGTCTGCTTGCCGCGGCTCCGGCCGCGGCTCAGCCGATCGCGCTCCACCCGGAGAATCCCCACTACTTCCTCTGGCGCGGCAAGCCGGCGGTCCTCATCACCTCCGGTGAACACTACGGTGCGCTGCTGAACCTCGACTTCGACTACCGCCGCTACCTCGACACGCTGGCGAAGGATGGGCTGATGCTGACCCGCCTGTTCAGCGGCAGCTACGTCGAGCCGGAAGGGGCCTTCAAGATCGCCCGCAACACGCTGGCGCCGCTTCCCGGCCGCTTCCTCTCGCCCTGGGCGCGGAGCGGCGAGCCCGGCTACGCCAACGGCGGCAACAAGTTCGACCTCGAACGCTGGGACGCCGCCTACTTCGCGCGCTTGAAGGATCTGCTCGACTACGCCAGCCGCAAGCACATCGTCGTCGAGCTGACGCTGTTCTGCCCGATGTACGAGGAGGCGCAGTGGAGCCTGAGCCCGATGAACGCCGTGAACAACGTCAACGGCATTGGCAAGGTCGGGCGCCTGGAGGCCCTGGCGCTCGACAAGGACCAGCGGCTGCTGGCGGCGCAGGAGGCGCTGACGCGCAAGCTGGTGACGACGGTGAACGCGATGGACAACGTCATGTTCGAGATCGTCAACGAGCCGTATATCCGTGATGTGCCGATGGCCTGGCAGCGCCATATCGCCGACGTGATCGTCGAAGCCGAACGCGGCCTGCCGAAGAAGCACCTGATCACCCAGAACGTCGCCAACAAGACCGCGACGATTACCGAGCCGCACCCGGCCGTGTCGGTGTTCAATTTCCACTACGCCGCGCCGCCGGATGCGGTCGCCACCAACTACCATCTGAACAAGGTCATCGGCGATAACGAAACCGGATTCCGCGGCACCGCTGACGAGCCCTACCGCCTCGAGGCC
Organism: Acidobacteriota bacterium; assembly: GCA_039933435.1. Lineage (GTDB taxonomy): Bacteria > Acidobacteriota > Vicinamibacteria > Vicinamibacterales > 2-12-FULL-66-21 > JALZOC01. Next base: position 984 of record JBDTOB010000228.1, read on the forward strand.
TGGGACTTCGTCGTCGCCGGCGGCGGGCTGTTCAACAACCTCGATTACTCGTTCGTGGCGGGGCACGAAGACGGCACGTTCGTCTACCCTTCAACCCAGCCCGGTGGCGGCAACGCCGGCTTCCGCAGGCAGATGAAGGTGTTGAAGGACTTCATCCACGGGTTCGACTTCGTGCAGATGCGCCCGGACAATTCGGTGATCCAAAGCGTTGCGCCCTCGACCACCAGCGCCAGGGCGCTGGTCGATCCGGACAAGGCGATGGCGATCTTCGTCCGCGGCGGCGGCGCATCGACGGTCGTCAATGTCGATCTGTCCGCCGGTTCATGGATCGCCGAGTGGATCGATACCAGATCCGGGCGGACGACGCGGAAGACCACCATCGACGGCGGCGGGGTGCGAGCGCTCGCGGCGCCCGGCTACCAGACCGATATCGCCCTGCGGCTGCGCAAGCAAGGCCGCTGAGACTACGGCGCCTTGACCGGCTCCGCGGTCCGCAAAAAGCCCACCAGGTCGATCACCTCGCGCTCCTGGAGCGAGTCGAACAGCCCCGGCGGCATCACCGACACGGCCGTCGCCTCCCTCGACTGGATGTCCGCCTTCCGGACGACGACGTTGTCGCGGCCGACGACCCGCAGCGTGACCTGGCGATCGGTCTCGGTGACGACGTTGCCCGAGAGCGTGCGGCCGTCGCGGGTGGTGACGACGGTCATGCGATAGGCCTCGGGGACTTCGCCGTTGGGGTTGAGGACGTTGAAGAGCAGGTACTCGAGGTTGGCCCGATTGGAGCCGGTCAGCTCGGGGCCGATCGTCCCCCCCTCGCCGTACATTGTGTGGCACGACCCACAGGTGCGCAGGAACACCGCCCGCCCGCTCTGGACGTCGGCCTTGCGCATCGCGGTCTCGTTGAGCATGCCGCGATAGCGGGCAAACGCCTTCTCTTCGGCGCCGGCCGCGGGTTCGGATCCCCAGACATCGGCAAAGCTGGGGCCGACGATCCGGCGCAGCTGCCGCGCGAGGTGGGGCGGGATCGCATCACGGGCAATCGCGCCGGAGTCGATCGCGGCGGTGAGCATCCGGCCATAGCGCGGCCGTGCCGCCAGCGTCCTCACAGCCTCGGTCCGCGCTGCCGCATCCAGGCCCGCGAAGCGTGCGACGAGCAGTCTGCCAAGCGCCTCGTCGTCGTAGGCGGCAATGGCGCGAATCGCGTCGATCCTCAGCAGCCCGTCGTCCAACAGCGCCGGCAGCACCGGCGTGAGCTGCGGCCGCCGTTGCAGCGACAGCGTCTGCAGCGCCTTGCGCCGGTCCTCGATCGGAGACGATGTCTTGCGAAGCGTGCGGAGGGTCCTGGCGGTGGTGTCGGCGTCGCCGAACTGCTGGGCGATGTCGCCGGCGAGCGCGGCCACTTTCGGGTCCGCCCGCTTCAGGCTTGCGTAAACATGACCCCAGTTCGGCGGGGCGGCGACGTCGTAGCGGCCTTCGAGGCCGTCGCGCATCCCTTCGAGCAGGCTGAGGCGATTGGGGGAGTCGTTCCCGAGGGCGTCCACCAGCGGCGCGACGAGGTCGGCGTCGAGCGTCCGGCGGGCGATGAACCTGGCGAGAGTCGGGATCCGGCTGGACGCGGCATGCGCCAGCGCCAGCGCCGGGTTGTCCTTGACCAGCGGCTCCACGCCCAACCAGATCATCGTCGGCAGGTTCTGATCGCCGGCGTCCTCGGCGTGTGCCATCAGCGCCGCCGCGATCGGCCAGCGCTGCGACGCATTGAGACGCTGCATCGCCGAGGCGAGGTAGAGGCGGACAACCGCCGAGCGGTCGGTGCCCGCCATTCGCGCGAAGGCCGCGAGCGCCGCGGCCGGCGGCGAACGGTCCTCGCAGAGGAGCTGAATCGCCCAGGCGCGGACGTGCTCGTCCGGGTCGGCCAGGGCGGCAACCAGGCCATCAGGCGTCCAGCCGCCGCTGACGTGCAGCGCCCACATCGCGCGCAGGCGATGGTCCGGATTGCCGCTCGACTGGAACATCCGGCGCAACTCGTCAATCGCGGCCGCGGCCAGCGGCGCCCTGGCGGCGCGCCCCTGGAGGATCACCCTGGCGCGCCTGGCGTGCCAGTCGCTCGGGCTGGTCTGCAGCTGCACCAGTTGGGTGTCGGTCATGGCGCCGAGATCGCTGTAGCGCCCCTCGAATGGCTGCGCCAAGGACGTCGTCGGAGCGATGCGGAAGATCCGGCCGGTCTCTTTCTGGAGCACGTCCATGCCGCAGATGTCGTTGTCGTGCCAGTCGAGGACGTAGAGCGCGCCGTCCGGCCCGACTTCGACGCTGAACCCGATCCACTGCGCGTTGTTGGCCAGCATGAAGTCGTCGCCGTGATGGGCGACGAAGCCGGAGCCGCGCGGCTCGAGCACATCCGAGAGCACCGCGTGCTCGTGGATGTTGGCCATGAAGATCCGCCCCTGCTGCGACGCCGGGAAGGCATCCGACTGGTAGACGCGCGCGCCGCCATGGGCGGAGCGATGCCGGTGATCGGCGATGGTCTGGATGTCGCTGTAGACGTACGGGTTGAAGTGCTGGCCTCCCTGCCGCTGGTAGATGCCGCCGGGGATGACGTGAAAGAGGTGAGGAATGACGCAGGCGCTGATCAGCAGCTGCCCCTTGGCGTCGTAGTCGATGCCCCAGGGATTGCTGAAGCCGTGGGCGACGACTTCGAAGACATCCTTCGTCGGGTGGTAGCGCCAGACACCGCCGTTGAAATCGATGCCCTCGCCTTTCAGCAGATCGGCGGGGAACGGCTCGTCGCGGCCGAACAGACGTCCACTGCCGGCGGGCTTCCTGATCTTCGACGTCGTCGCATATCCCTCGAGCCCGTAGAGCCATCCATCGGGGCCCCAGTGCAGGCTGTTCATCACCTCGTGGCGATCGGCAATGCCCCACCCGGTCAGGCGAATCTCGATATCCGCGGCGTCCGCCTTGTCGTCGTGATTCCGATCCGGCACGAACAGCAGGTTCGGCGGCGCCCCGACGAAGACTCCGTCGAAGCCGACCGCCAATGCCGAAGGAAAGATGATCCCTTCCATGAAGACCTTGCGGCTGTCGGCGACGCCGTCGTGGTTGGTGTCTTCGAGAATGACGATGCGGCTGTTGCCGGCGCTGGAGAAGCCGGCGCCGCGTGCCTCGTAGTCGAGGTTTTCCGCGACCCAGAGCCGGCCGCGGTCATCCCAGCAGAAGGCCATCGGCTGGACGATGGCGGGCTCGGACGCCCAGGCGTTGACCTTGTAGCCGTCGATGGTCGTCATCGCCGCGACCGCCTCATCCGCGGTCAGGAATTTCGCCTCGCGCCCTTCACGCTGCGCGATGTTCCAGAGCGCCGCCGTGGAATAGGTGGAACGGTTGCCGCTGTAGTCCGACCACAGGCTGTTCATCCGGACGTCGTCGAGCGCCCCGGTGTAGACGATGAACTGGTGGCGGATGATCTCGGTGTCCCCCTTGTTGATGCTCCAGTCGCCGGTCCGGGACCGTGCCGTGCCGACGCCGAGCTGGCTGTCGACGCGCCAGGTCTGCGGATAGCCGGCGTTGTCGGGGTGATCGAAGATCGCGATGTGCGCGAGATCGTCGCGCCCGGCGACCTGCAGGCCGACGTCAATCCACATCGCCCGCTGTCCCTCGGCGCGTTCGTTGCGCTGCCGCGCGGCGTTGACCACTTCGCCGGCCATCCCCTCGCGCCACGGCATGCGCAGGAACAGCCCGCCGTAGTCGTACTTGCCAACCGTCACGTCGGTCTTTGCCTCGCCACGCCATTCGAGGCCGAGGACGAATGTGCCGTTCCGCTCGCGCATCGACCAGCGCTGGGTTTCGGTCAGCACTGCGCCGCCCGAGGCGTCGAGCAGGTCGTAGACGGTCTGCCATCGCACCTCGTCGCCCGAGGCCTGCGTGACGGCCGCCGAGACGCGCCGCCAGTAGCCGTCGCGCGGATGGTGAAAGTAATCCCGGCCGTTGAGATCGGTGTAGCCCCAGTAGAGACCCGTCTGGTGCGGGTGATGCCCGGGGCTGACCTCCGTCAGCACGCCAAGGCCGTCGGGCGCGGCGATGGGATGGAGGTAGGGGCGCGCGTCCG
>JBDTOB010000229.1:0-5080 GCA_039933435.1 Acidobacteriota bacterium
TCTCCTTCTATGCCGCGGGCATCGGCGTCATGTTCCTGCTGTTCTCGTCGGTGGCCGGCGCCGGCGGCGCGCTGCTCGAGGAAGCCGAGGCCGGCACGCTCGAGCGGCTGCTCTCGACCAACATGGGGTTCGCGCGCCTGCTGGCGGGCAAGTGGCTGTTTCTCGCTCTGGGAGGGTTCGCCCAACTGACCGTGATGTTCGTGTGGGCCGCTCTCGTGTTCAAGGTGCCGCTGATGTCGCACCTGGCGGGCTTCGCGGTGATGACGACCGTGACCGCCGCCGCGGCGGCGGCGCTCGGACTGGTGCTGGCGACGCTGGCGCGCTCGCGGGAACAGCTGTCCGGCTTCTCGACGATCATCGTGTTGACGATGTCGGCGATCGGCGGCAGCATGTTCCCGCGCTTCCTGATGAGCGAGACCATGCAGAAGATCGGCCTGCTGACCTTCAACGGCTGGGCGATCGACGGCTATCTCAAGGTGTTCTGGCGGGATGCGCCCTTGTGGCAGCTCTGGCCCCAGGTGGCGGTGCTCTGTGGGCTGACGATCGTCTTCCTGGCCGCGGCGCGCGCGCTCGGGCGCCGGTGGGAAACCGCCTGATCGGCCGGGGCCGCTACGCGGCGCCGCTGCCCGACACGTCCTCCTTCAAGTCGATGCCGAAGCGTTCCGCCATGCGGTAGAGCGTGCGCCGGTCGATGCCGAGCACTTCGGCGGCCCGCGTGCGGTTGCCGCCCACCTGCTCGATGACGTGCAGCAGATAGCGCCGCTCGACCTCATCGAGCGCCGGCAGATCGGCGAACAGCCGTTCGTGCAGGTCGGGCGTGCTGCCCTTGAAGGGGAGGTCGGACTCTTCGACCACCGAGCCGCGGCTGAACACCACCAGCCGCTCGATCGTGTTCTCCAGCTCGCGCACGTTTCCGGGCCAGCGGTACGAGGTCAGCGCCTGCACCGCGCCCGGCGCGAGCTCGATGCGGCGGCCGGCGCGGGCGCAGGCATTCTGCAGGAAGGTCTCGATCAGCAGCGGGATGTCCTCGCGCCGCTCGCGCAGCGCCGGCACCCGAATGATGATCACGCTCAGCCGGTAGAAGAGGTCCTGGCGGAAGCGCTGCGAGGAGACTTCGCGCTCGAGATCGACGTTGGTGGCCGCCACCACCCGCACGTCCACCTTGGTGACGCGGCTGCCGCCGACCGGGCGGACTTCGCCTTCCTGCAGCACCCGCAGCAGCTTGACCTGGAGGCCGGGCGAGGTCTCGCCAATCTCGTCGAGAAACACCGTGCCGCCGTGCGCCTGCTCGAAGATGCCCTTGGTGTCGGAGACGGCGCCGGTGAACGCGCCGCGGGCGTGGCCGAACAGCTCCGACTCGAGCACCGTCTCGGTCAGCGCGCCGCAGTTGATCGGCACGAAGGGCCGGTGCGCGCGCCGTCCGTGCGCGTGGATGGCCCGGGCCACCAGCTCCTTACCGGTGCCGCTGTCGCCGATGATCAGCACCGGGGCGGCGGCGTTGGCGGCGTGGGCGATCTGCTTGTAGACCGCAAGCATGCCGGCGGTGCGCCCGATCAGCCCCGGCGGCGGCACTTCTGCCGACGGCCGCCCGGTGACGGGCGCCGCGACGTCGGCCAGGGCGCGGTCCACCGTCGCCTTGACCTCGGTGATGTTGAATGGCTTGCTGATGTAGTCGAACGCCCCCGCGCGCACGGCGTCGATCGCGGTCTGCAGCGTGCCGAAGCCGCTGATCAGGACGACATGCCCCTTGGGATTGCCGCTCTTGAAGGCGCGCAGCACGTCCATGCCGTTCTGCTGGGCGTCGAGATTGATGTCCGAGATCAGCAGGTCGAAGGGCTCCGCCGCCAGCGCCAGCGCTTCGTCGACGCGCTGCGTCGCCCGCAGCTCGCGGTCCGGCCGCTCGAGCAGCTCCGCCATGAACCGGCAGGTCTCGCCGTCGTCGTCAACAATCAGAATCCTGGGCATGATCTCTTTCCGTCGCCTCGGTGAGAGGCAGCTCGATCGTGAAGGTCGTCGGTTGGCCGGGGTCGCTCTGGGCGTGGATGGTGCCGCCGTGGCGCGAGACGACGTCGTGGGTGATGCTGAGGCCGAGGCCGGTGCCCCGGCCGGTGGGCTTGGTCGTGACCCACGGCTGGAAGATGCGCGGCAGCAGCCCGGCGTCGATGCCGGCGCCGGTGTCGCTGATCCGGATGCGGATCGCGCCACCGCCGCTCGAGGCGTCGATCCGCAGGGTGCCGCCGTCCGGCATGGCGTCGAGGCCGTTGGTGATCAGATTGAGGATGGCGAGCTCGAGCTCGCCGGCGTCGGCCCAGATCGACGGCAGCCCGTCGGGCACGTCGAGGTCGAGGGCGACGCCGGAGGCGTCGAGCTTGGGGCGCGCGACGTCGGCGACCCGCGAGAGCAGGCCGCTGACGTCGACCGCGGCGCGATCGGCCGGCTTGCGGGAATGATCGAGCAGCGTCCGCACCACCGAGGCGACCTTGGCGATCTGCTCCTGGACGATCTCGAGGCGGCGGGCGGTGCGGGGATCGGCCGCGGCCTCTTCCTGGAGCATCTGCACGTAGCCGGAGATCAGGTTGAGCGGGGTGCCGACCTGGTGCGCGACGCTGGCGGCCATCTGCCCGACGGCGGCGAGCTGCTCGTTGCGCGCCACCGCTTCGCGCAGCGCGAAGACGCGCTTGTAGGTGTCCACCAGCTCCTCGTTGCGCAGCCGCAGCTCCGTCGTCGCCTCGGCGACCCGCTCCTGGAGCGCCTCGTTGAAATTCTGGAGGCGGCGGAGCATGTCGTTGAGGCCGACCGCGACGGAGCCGATTTCATCGGAGCGGACGAGCGCGGCGCGGGCGGTGAAGTCCCCTTCGCCGGCGCGCGCCATGGTCTCGCGGATGCGGTCGATCGGCTGGTGGATCAGGCGGCGGCCGAGCAGGTCCACCAGCAGCGTCAGAATGAGAATCGCGGCCGGGGTAAAGACCAGCGTCACCTGGCGCCCCTTCTTGCGGAACTGCTCGAGCGAGCCGAGCGACACCGTGGCGACCGCGGCAGCGCGCCCGCCGCCGGCGGTCGAGACCGGGACGGCGACGATGGCGTTGCTCGGGGTCGCGGGGCCGGAGACCGGCTCGCCGGCGGCGACCGCCTCGCGCGCCAGCGCCAGCGCCTCACTACGCTCCTCGGAAGAGGTGCTGGCCACCACCGTCGCCAGGCCGTTCGACACCTCGACGATCGACAGGGTCCGCAGCGCCGGCGCGGTGAGGACGACGTCGTGGAGGTCGCCCGCGAGCGCGGCGCGATCCACGGGCTCGCTCCTGAGCTCGTAATCGTCGGCCACCGCCAGCGCCGTCAGGCGAGCCGTTTCCATCAGATCCTGTTCGACGGCGCGCTCGAAAACCCCGATCTCGAGGAAGGCCTCGATGCCGATTACCGCCGCGGTGCTGAGGGCCACGAGCAGCGCCAACCGAAGACGGAGCGAAAGCGTCCCGCGCCTTTTCGCCCCGGTGGGGCGGGGCTGCACAGCCAGGGGACGGTCGGAGGCCGGGGGGGTGAGGACCGAAGTCATTGCATGGGGGCGCTTTGAATCATTCTATCGGCCGTCGTGCGGACTGGCACCGGGATTGTGTTCAGAATCGATGCCTGCCAGAATCGGCCACGCGTGCGGCGGCAAGGGCGCAGGCATGAATTCATCGGCAGAAGACAGCCGGACGGCCGGCGCCCCCGGGAGCGTGATGCGAGTGACGATGTTGTGGCTGGGTGCGGCGCTGATTCCGCTGGCGCTGGCGGCACCGGCCCCGGGACAGGTGCGTCCGCCGGTGCCGCCGCCGCAGCCGGCCGCGGCCCCGACCCAGCCGCCGGAGCGCTCGGTGATCGGGACGCTCGACGACGTCAACGTCGCCGCGATGCAGATCGTGGTGGGGTCGTCGGCTGGGCGGCGGACGCTGCACCTGCAGACCGGCGTCACGATCCGTCAGGGGTCCAGGACGATCAAGGTGTCGGAGCTGCCGCAGCACAAGGGGGAGCGGGTCAAGGTGCGCTACCGCGAGAGCGGCGGCGTGCAGCGTGCCGCCTGGATCGTGCTGGCGTCCCCTCCCGCGCGGGCGTCGCAGCGGTAGCGGTATACTCGCGCACGAGCGCCTCTCCGATGAATATCTTTCGCCGCGCGCGTCCCGCGCCGGGCCCGGCCTCCGCCCCGCTCGGCCTCCTGCTGCTGGCTGCCGTCCTGATCCAGGGCTGCGCCGGCATGAATTCCCAGACCTACGCCTACGCGACGCTGGACGAGGCGCGCAGCGCCGGGGCGATCGCGAAGGGCTGGGTTCCGGAAGGATTGCCGCCGGGGTCGCACGATCTGCGCGTCGCGCAGCTGCCCGGCTCGACCGAGCACTGGGGGATCGTCAATTTTCCGCGCGCCGAGCAGGACGCGCTGCGCGCGCTGCTGCAGCCGGGAGAAATCTCGCTGACCGGGGAGCACTGCGCCACGCCCGGGCGGATCGAATGGTGGCCGGTGCTGCTGCGCGGCTCCCTCGACGCCGAACGGCTGGCGGCCACCGGCATCCAGGGCTATCGCGCCCGCAGCGGCAACCTGCTGTTCGCCATCAACTGGAGCCAGGGCCGGGCGTATTACTGGCAGGCGGTGGCGAAGTAAGCGATGGCGCAGTAGGTGATGGACAGGTAGGACCAGGGGAGCCCGCCGGGGGACGGCGGACTTGGTGCCGAGGCCTGGAATCGAACCAGGGACACCAGCATTTTCAGTGCTGTGCTCTACCGACTGAGCTACCTCGGCACGCCTTTGTTCTCGAGCGCTCCGTCCGTGCGGCGCGCCGCCTCGGACAGAACCCCCATCATAACAGTCGCAGACGCGTCTCGACAAGAACCGTGTACGTTTTGCTCTTGTACTTCGGATCGCAATTTGGTACCGTCCCGCCAGCATGCCCATCCCATCAACGGTTTCCGCACCGCCGACCGATCTGCGCCGTCGGACGCGCCGCCGCCGGAACTGGCTGACGCCCGTCCTGGCCTTCGCCGTCTGCGTGCTGCTGGTCGAGGCGCTGTTCGGCGACAGCGGCGTCGCCGGCCTGGTCAGGGCGCGGCGGGA
>JBDTOB010000230.1:0-5068 GCA_039933435.1 Acidobacteriota bacterium
GGCGGAGGAGATCTCCTGCTGGCGGCTGCGCGAGGACCGTTCCGGTTTCGACCGGGAGGACATGACATGGCCCACCGCATCCTGATCCCGACTCCGCTCCGGCCCTTCGCCGGGCAGCAGGAGGTTGTCGAAATCGACGGCGGCACCGTCGGCGAGATCCTGCAGGCGCTGATCGCCCGCTATGGCGATCTCCGCAAGCACCTCTACAACGAAGACGGCAAGCTGCGCAGCTTCGTCAACATCTACGTCAACGACGAGGACATCCGCCATCTCGAGCGCGAGAAGACCGCCCTCGAGCCTGGCGACGTCGTCAGCATCGTCCCCTCGGTGGCCGGCGGCGTCGACGCCGTGGTGTCGCGCGCGGGGGAGGAGCTGACCCGCGACGAGGTGCAGCGCTACAGCCGGCACCTGATCATGCCGGAGGTCGGCGTCGAGGGGCAGCAGAAGCTCAAGGCGGCGCGGGTGCTGTGCATCGGCGCCGGCGGGCTCGGCGCGCCGGCGACCATGTACCTGGCGGCGGCCGGCGTCGGCACCCTCGGCATCGTCGATTTCGACACCGTCGATGCCAGCAACCTGCACCGGCAGATCATCTACGGGACCGCGGACGTCGGCCGGCGCAAGCTCGAGGCCTCCCACGACCGCCTCCACGCGATCAATCCGTTGGTCAAGGTCGTCGAGCACGAGGTGGCGCTGACCTCGAAGAACGCGCTCGACGTGCTCCGCGACTACGACGTCATCGTCGACGGCACCGACAACTTCCAGACCCGCTACCTGGTCAACGACGCCTGCGTGATCCTCGGCAAGCCCAACGCCTACGGCAGCATCTTCCGCTTCGACGGCCAGGCGTCGGTGTTCGCGGTCAAGGGCGGGCCGTGCTACCGCTGCCTCTATCCGGAGCCGCCGCCGCCGGGGCTGGTGCCGAGCTGCGCCGAGGGAGGCGTGCTCGGAGTGCTGCCGGGTGTGATCGGCATCATCCAGGCGACCGAGGCGATCAAGCTGATTCTCGGCGTCGGCCAGCCGCTGGTCGGCCGGCTGCTGCTCTACGACGCGCTGCAGATGCGCTTCCGCGAGCTCAAGCTCCGGCGCGACGTCGACTGCCCGGTGTGCGGCGACCATCCGACCATTCGCGAGCTGATCGACTACGACGCGTTCTGCGGCGTGACGCCGGCCGCGGCGGCGCCGGCCGGCGGCGGGGTCCCGGAGATCACCGCCGAGGAGCTGAAGGCGGAGATCGATCGCGGCAGCGCCCCGTTCATCCTCGACGTGCGCGAGCCGAACGAGTATCAGATCTGCCGCATCGAGGGATCGACACTGATCCCGCTCGGCGAGGTGGCGTCGCGGTCGGCGGAGCTCGATCGCAACCGCGAGCTGGTGGTGCACTGCAAGATGGGCGGACGCAGCGCCAAGGCGGTGGCGCTGCTGCAGGCGCGCGGCTTCACCCGCATCCGCAACCTCAAGGGGGGCATCCTCGCGTGGATCGACACGGTCGATCCGACGCAGTCGAAGTACTAGCGCGCTCGGCCGCCGCTACTTGCGGCGATCGGGCAGCCGGCGCTCGGACGGCCCGTCGTAGATGTGGTCCTTCGGGTCGATCTGGCGCATCGGCTGCTGCCGCTCCCGTTCTTCCTGCGCCTGCGCGGCGATGCCCGGCACCCGCGAGATGATGAAGAGCGCGTTGGCGACGTCGGGGGGCATGCCGAGGTCGCCGCATACCGCCGCGATCGCGCCGTCGATGTTGACCGGGACCGGCGGGTGGCCGCCGTGGGCGGCACCGAGGATCATCTCGACGGCGCGGATCATCTGGATGTGCCCGCCCTCGACCTCGAGCTCGAGCGCCATCTGAAACAGCCGCGCGGCTCTCGGGTCGCGGGTGTGGAAACGATGGCCGAAGCCGGGTATCGGTTCGCCGGCCTCTTCCCAGCGCGCCACCATCGCGTCCGCGGCATCGCGGTAGCTCCGGCCTTCCCGCACCAGCACCAGGCCGGCGTCGAGAAACGCCATGCAGGTCTCGATGTCGCCGCCGTGGTAGCGGCCGAAGCCGAGCACTCCCGCGGCGACGCAGGCGCGTAGCGGCGCCCCCGCGGTGGCGGTGTTGCGCGCCGCCAGGGTGGACGGCGGCGTGGCGCCGTGGTCGATGAAGGAGACCAGCATCGCTTCCATCAGCCGGCCGATGCCCGGCGTCGGGCATTCGCCCATCAGCAGCAGATAGATCGCCTCGCCGAACGTCAGCCGGCCCATCAACTCGTCGAGCGGGTAGCCGCGCACGAGAATGCGGTTCGGCTCGATGCCGGTCAGGGCGGTGCGCCACTTCTCGTCCGGCAGACGCTCCTGGCTGCGGCGCTCGGCCGCGCCCGGACCACGGCGGTTCGCCGGCGTTGCCTGCTGGGGCGGCTTGCGGGCCGCCGGTTTCTGGCCCGGCTCCTTCATGGTGTGTCTCGCTCGCCGCTCATGGTGTTCCGTACAGCCGATCGCCGAAGTCCCCGAGGCCCGGGACGATGAACTTGTGGGGGTTGAGCCCCTGGTCCACCGCCGGGGTGAAGATCTCGACGTCGGGATGATGTCGCTCGACCAGCGCCACGCCTTCCGGTGCGGCGACGATACAAATGAGACGCACGCGGCTGGCGCCGGCCTTTCTCAGCAGGTCGAGGGCGGACACCGCGCTGCCGCCGGTGGCCAGCATCGGATCGATCATCAGCACGAAGCTGCTGGACAGATCGCCCGGCAGCTTCGCGTAATACTGCGACGCCACCGCGGTCAGCTCGTCACGCTGCAGGCCGATGTGCCCGACCCGCGCCGAGGGCACCAGTTCGAGCACCGCATCCAGCATCCCCAGCCCGGCGCGCAGCACCGGGACGACGACGACGTCGCCGGTGACGCGGCGGGTCGGCGCCGGCCCGAGCGGAGTGGTCACCGTGCCTGATGTTGCCGGCATGTCGCGGGTCGCTTCCGCGGCCAGCAGCAGGCTGATCCGTACCGCCACCCGCCGGAAGAGCTCGGGCGGCGTGGACGCGTCCCGGAGCGTCGCCAGGGCGTCGTGGACGAGCGGATGCCCGACGAGGTGCAGCGGCACGGGTTCACTATACAAAAGCGGGCTGCCAAAAGGGAAAAGAGAAACGGGATAAAATCGACGCCCATGATTGCGCGCCTGCTCGCCGTTCTGCTGGCCGCCGCCGCCCTTGCGGGGCAGCCTGCGCGGCGTCCGGTGGCGCTCGTCGTCACCGGCGGCACGGTGGTGACGGTGGACGGCGCAGGGCGCATCCTCTCGCCCGGCGCGGTCGCCATCGACGGGCGCGATATCGTCGCCGTTGACACCCCCGAGGCGATTGCCGCCCGCTTCACTGCTGCCGAGTCGATCGACGCCGCCGGGCAGATCGTCATGCCCGGCCTGATCAACACCCACACGCATGCGCCGATGGTCCTGTACCGGGGCCTGGCGGACGACCTGGCGCTGATGGACTGGCTCCAGCAATACATCTTTCCGGCCGAGGCGAAGACGGTGACGCCCGGGTTCGTCCGCGCCGGCGCCCGGCTGGCGGCGCTCGAGATGATCCAGTCGGGGACGACGACGTTCGCCGACATGTATTACTTCGAGGAGGAGATTGCCGCGGTCGTCAAGGCGGCGGGGATGCGCGGCGTCCTCGGCGAGACGATCATCTCCTTCGCGGTCCCGGATGCGAAGACGCCGGCCGACGGCCTGGCGCGCGCCGCGGCCTTCATCCGGCAGTTCGCCGGCGATGACCTCATCGTCCCGGCGATCGCGCCCCACTCGATGTACACGCTCGACGGGCCGACGCTGACCGCCGTCCGGGCGCTCGCCGACCGTGAGCACGCGCCGGTCCTCATTCATCTCGCGGAAACTTCAACCGAGGAGGCCGACTCGGTCAAGACCCACGGCGCCAGCCCCACGGCGTATCTCGAAGGGCTCGGCTTCTGGGGACCGCGCACGCTGGCGGCGCACGGCGTCTGGCTGTCGTCGGCCGACATCGCGATTCTCGCCCGGCGGCACGTCGCGGTCTCGCACAATCCCGAGAGCAACATGAAGCTCGCCAGCGGCGCCGCGCCGGTGGTCGAGATGCGCGCCGCCGGGATCACGGTCGGCCTCGGCACCGATGGCGCGGCCAGCAACAACGATCTGGACATGTTCGAGGCGATGCGCCAGGCGGCGTTCCTCGCCAAGCTGCGGACCCGGGACCCGAGGGCGGTGCCGGCCCGCACCGCGATCGAGATGGCCACCATCGACGGCGCCCGGGCGCTCGGCCTCGATCGCGAGATCGGCTCGCTCGAAGCCGGCAAGCGCGCCGATCTGATCGTGGTCTCGATGGCGGCGGCGCGGCAGACGCCGATCTACGAGCCGCTCTCGCATCTCGTCTACGTCACGCGCGGCGACGACGTGCGGACGACGATCGTCAACGGCCGGGTGCTGATGCGGGATCGCAGGATGCTGACGCTCGCGGAGGCGGAGGTGCTGGCGGAAGCCCGCCAGCGCGCCGCGGAGGTACGGCAGGCGGTCAAGAAATAGAGTGCCAAGAGTGCCAGGGTGCCAAAGTGCCAAGGGGAGGGAATGAAGATTCTGCTGGATGCGGCGGTGATTCAGGCGCGGGTGGTGGAGATCGCCGCTTCGATCGAGCGGGATTATCCGGCGGAGGAGGAGATCCACCTGGTCGGGGTGCTCAAGGGGGGCTTTGTCTTCATGGCCGACCTGGTGCGGGCGATGGGGCCGCGGGTGACGCTCGATTTCATCGCGGTCTCGAGCTACGCCAAGAGCACGAAGTCCTCCGGCGAGGTCCGCATGCTCAAGGATCTGGACTCCGGCCTGGAAGGCCGGCACGTCATCATCGTCGAGGACATCGTCGACACCGGGCTGACGCTGACGTATCTGCAGGACATCCTGCGCGCCCGGTCGCCGAAGTCGCTGCGGACCGCCTGCCTGCTGAGCAAGCCGTCGCGCCGGGCGGTGCCGGTGTCGGTGGAATACGTGGGCTTCACGATTGAGGACCGCTTCGTCGTAGGATATGGCCTCGACTTCGCGGAGAAATTCCGCAACCTGCCGTACATCGCGGAGCTCGAC
>JBDTOB010000231.1:0-5056 GCA_039933435.1 Acidobacteriota bacterium
TCGACGACGGCGGCGACGTAGGTGAGGAAGCTGTAGTGGGCGGCGATCCCGAGCGCACGGCCGGCGCCGGGCTTCTTGCCCGCCCATCCCGACCGCTCCGCCGCCAGCTCGATCACGTTCCGCAACCGCGCGGTGTCGAACGGGAAGTTCGGGTTCGGCTCTCCTGGCTGGCTGACGCCCTCCTTGCCCAGATCGATCACGCGCGGCGGGCCGATCAGGTTCAGCAGGTACTCGACGCGGTCGCGCCCCGCGGCGGCGGCAAGCTCGTCGGTGAACGACTGCACGCCGAAGGCGTGGTAGATGTTCGCCACCGATCGCAGCCAGCCGATGCGGACGTGCGCCCTGGCCGGGCCGTTCTCGACCCGCAGGTTGGGCAGCGCGTAGGGGATGTTCGTCCAGCCCATGCCGACCTGGAATCCCCCGTACTCCTCGTCCGGGTTGTTCTGCGAGGCGATCGGCGGAAAGACGGTGCGCTGCAGCCACGCGGTCGGCCGCCCCTGGGCGTCGACGCGCGCCTTCAGATACATCGCCGCCGGCGAGTGGAAGTAGTCGAACTGGATGTCGTCCTCGCGGCTCCAGACGATCTTCACCGGCTTGCCGACCTGCTTCGAGAGCAGCGCCGCCTCGGCGACGTAATCGGGCTTCGACTTGCGGCCGAAGCCGCCGCCGAGCAGGGTCACGTGGCAGACGACGTCTTCTTTCTTGATACCGAGCGCGCGCGCCACCGTATCCTGCACCGCCTGGGGGTTCTGGGTATTGCACCAGGTGACGACCTTGCCGTCCTTGAACTCCGCCACGGCGGCCGGCGGCTCCATCGGCGCGTGCGCCAGCATCGGCGTGTAATAGGAGGCTTCGTGGATGGCGCCTCCTTTCGCGAACTCGGCGTCAACGTCCCCCATCTGCCGCGTCACCCGCCCGGCCTTGGCCGCTGTTGCCAGCAGCGCTTCGCGGTACTTCGCCGACTCGTAGGCGGCATGATCGCCGGCCGCCCAGTCCACCTTGAGCGCGTTGCGTCCCTGGATCGCGGCCCAGGAGTTGGCGGCAATCACCGTGGGGCCGCCAAGCGCCTTGAAGCCGAACGGCGGCGACGCGAGGTCGAGCATCACGACCTGCTGCACGCCCGCCACCTGCTTCGCGGCGGTGTCGTCCACACTCTTGAACGACGCGCCCATCACCGGCGGACGGGCGATCGCCGCGTAGACCATGCCGTCCATGCGGGCGTCGATGCCGAACATGCCCTTGCCGGTCACCAGGTCGCCGAGGTCGGTGATCGGCAGGTCCTTGCCGATGTAACGGAACTCCTGCGGCGTCTTGAAGCGGACCGCACCCTGATTGGGAGCGGTAGCAGACGAGGCGAGCGGCACCAGCTCGCCATACGCGAGCTTGCGTCCGGTTTTGGCGTGCACGACGAAGTGCTGGCGGCCCTGGCACTCCTCCTGCGCCACGCCCCACTTCCCCGCCGCGGCGTGTTCCAGCGTCGTCCGCGCGGCCGCACCGGCCGACCGCATCGCCTGATAGAAGTCGCGGACCGAGCACGAGCCGTCGGTGTTCTGCGACCCGTACTTGACGTCGCCGAGCGCCTGGACGATGGTGACTCTGGCCCAGTCGGCCTCGAGCTCGTCGGCGACGATCATCGGCAGGCAGGTCCTCGCGCCGGTCCCCATCTCGGAACGGTGCGCGACGATCTTGACCGCGCCGCTGGGCTCGATGCCGAGGTAGACGCTCGGCTCCCAGGCAGCGGCGGCGGCGCCGGAGGCCGCGGCCTGCGGTCCAGCCAGGGCTTCGAGCGGCAGCAGCCGCACGCCGACAACGAACGCGCCGGCGGAGAAGACGCCGCCGAGGAAGTGACGCCGGGAGACGTTGATGACCGTCGTCATGCCTTCACCCCCGCGGCCTGCTTGATGGCGGCGCGGATGCGCTGGTAGGTGCCGCAGCGGCAGATGTTGCCCTGCATGTGCTGGTCGATGTCGCCGTCGGTGGGCTTCGGCGTGGCGCGCAGCATCGCCGCCGCCTGCATGATCTGCCCGCTCTGGCAGTAGCCGCACTGCGGCACGTTCTGCGCCTTCCAGGCGCGCTGCAGCGGGTGGTTCCCCTGCGGATCGAGCCCTTCGATGGTCGTAACCTTTTTGCCGGCGACGGTGCTCATCGGCGTCTGGCAGCTGCGCACCGCGGCGCCGTTGACGTGCACGGTGCAGGCGCCGCAGAGGCCGAGGCCGCAGCCGTATTTCGTGCCGGTCAGCGCGAGATCGTCGCGCAGGTACCAGAGCAGCGGCATCGAGCCGTCGCCATCGAAGCGCCGCGCCACGGCGTTGACTGTGAACTGGATCATCCTGCCCTCCCCGCGTTCCGCCTAATATACCCGAAGGGGACACTCATCTTTAGGGTAAGTGGCTGATTGCAAAGGCGCGATATGATTCGCCCCCGTGATCGGCAAGAGGCTGGAGACATCATGACCAATCGCTTCGTCTGCGCCCTGGCGGCGGCCGGCTTGGCGCTCGTCGCCTCGCACGCCGTTGGAATGGCCGCCGGTCGGCCGCGGGGCGCGTCTGCGACCGCCGCCCAGCCGCAGTCGTCCAGCCAGGGACCACCACCGACGACGCCGGCGCCAGCACAGGGCCGCGGCCGCGGCATGGCCTTTACCGAACCGGCGCCGATGGACTTCGAGGATCACGAGGGATACGTCCCGCTCTTCGACGGCAGTACGCTCAAAGGCTGGGATGGCAATCCCAGGTTCTGGCGCGTCGAGGCCGGCGCCATCGTTGGCGAGTCCACCCCCACCAATCCCAGCGGCAACAGCTACATCGTTTATCGCGGCATCGAGGCGAAAGACTTCACCCTCAAGTTCGAGATCAAGGTCGAGGGCACCGGCGGCAGCGGCCTCCAGTATCGCAGCCGCACCGGACTGCCGTGGCTCGCGAACATCCCGGCCAACGTCACCGCCAACGTCGGACCGGTCAATCTCGACTGGATGATGACCGGCCCGCAGGCGGACTTCTGGCCGAGCCGCGTCTATACCGGGCAGTTCTATTCGGAAAACACGCCGATGCGCATCCTCGCCTGGCGCGGACAGGTGGTCGAAGGTTACGGCGCGACGCGCAAGCGGCTGATGGGCACGATCGCGGACCGCGAGGCGCTCGGGCACGTCGTCCGCATGGACGACTGGAACCAGTACACCGTCATCGCCCGCGGCGGCACCTTCCTCCACATCGTCAACGGACAGCTGATGGCGGCGATGATCGACGACGACCCGGCATCGTCCAACAACCAGGCGGGCTTGTTCGGGATCGAGATCGAGGCGACGACGAAGGTGTCGGTGAAGAACCTGTGGCTGAAGAAGCTGAATTAGCGGGAGGCGGCGAGCAGCTGGGTGATGACGTCCTCGAACTGCGCCTTCGAGGTTTGGCCGACGAAGGTGCGGCAGATCCGGCCGTCGCGCGTCACCAGGACCGTGGTCGGCAGCCCCTCGACGCCAAACGCGCGTGAGACACCGTCGGCGCCGGCGCCGATGAGGATGGGATAGTTGATCCGGTGCTCGCCGGCGAAAGCCTTGATCGCGGGCAGATCCGTGTCCATCGAGACGCCGACCACTTCGAAGCCATCGGCTTTGAAACGGTCGTACATCTCCACGAAGCCTGGAATTTCGATCTTGCAGGGGGCGCACCACGTCGCCCAGAAATCGAGCAGGACGACCTTTCCCCTGGTCGATGCGAAGGTCCACTTGTGGTTGTCGACGTCCCGCAGGACGAAGTTGCGGGCGGCGGGGGTCGAGGCGCTGCAGGTCGTGGCCGCGCGCAGCGGCGTGGCTGACAGGCCCAGGGCACCGGCGAGGAGCGCGGACGCGAGGGCGCGAGCGCGTCGCGGCAGCCGTCCGGACATCAAAGGGAACCCGCCGGACATGCCGAGGCCCTTCGGCTGGCCGCGGAGGCGGCCGGAGCGAGCGGGGCTTCGGGGGCCGGCGTTGGCGACGCTGGTGGCGGCGCGTGCAGTCCTGGAGCTGCCGAGCGCCCGCCGAAGCGGCGTGAGTAGCTGGTGAGAAAGACCTGCCTCGGGAACGTGGCGTCTCCGCTCAGCCCGGTGTTGGGGTCGGGACGACGGAGGCGGTAGTAGGCGATCGGCACGTTCAGCGTCCAGGTGTTCGCGCCGTGCGAGTAGCTGACGCCCGGTTCGACGAACATCGACGTGCCGGGGCGGCGGAATCCGTTGCTGGCCCCGAAGAGGTCGTAGCGCTTCAGCCCCTCCATCCGCCACGCCACCGTCCCGGCGATGCCGCGCCACAGCGGCACCGTTCCACCCGCCCGCGCGAGGTACTGGTCCGGAACGGAGTTGACGAGCTTGTCGAAACTCGACGCCGCGGGCGGCGGGCCGCCGCGCGCGACGACGAGCGACGGGGTGCCGTTGGTGTTTCGCGGGTTCGCAAGATAGCTGCCGGAGCCGAAGAGGAAGACCCGCTTCATCTTCCAGAAGCCGTGCGCCTCCATCATCACCCCCCAGCCGCCGTCGCCGGGCTGGACGGACTGGTCCACGTAGCGGGGCTGATCGTTCTCGCCGTTGCGGTCGGGGAAGACGTCCTGCGTGCGCGCGTTGCCCGTGGGCAGCTTGACGCCGAGACCGGCGAGGAGGTTCCAGTCGGGATGGGTGAGCGTATCGAGCACCCAGGAGCGGCCGCTGACGCTGATGTCGCCGAGGCCGCGGCCGTCCTGTTCGATCTCCCGCCGCGGCCCGGGGAAGGGCGATCGCGGATCGCGGCTGGCCCACGACGAGTTGACGTAGGGGACGCCGATGCCGACACTGAAGCGCTCGGTCAGCTGACGGCTGACACTGACGTCGAGCAGGTTCTGATGATTGGTGACGTAGCTCTGCAGCGTCTGCCGCTGGACCTGTTCGGCGGTGCCGGAATAGTGGTCGTTCGAGACGAGGTTACGCGACGACAGGCTGACCTGCCAGCGTCCGGGGGCGTCATACGGCGTGGCGTTCGCGCCAAACACGGGCGCGTTGCTTCTGATCAGCACTCAACCCTGGGCCCACGCCGCGGGCGTGACGAGGAGCATCGGCACGA
>JBDTOB010000232.1:0-5053 GCA_039933435.1 Acidobacteriota bacterium
TCGGCCGGCCGCTGGTCACGGTCGCCTGCCACGACGATCTCTCCGCCAGCGATCTCACCGGACGGTATCTCATTCGCGGGGGAGAAACGGTCTGGCTCGACGGGCCGCTGACCGTCGCCGCGCGGCTCGGCGCAATCTGCTACCTCGACGAGATTATCGAGGCGCGCCCCGACACCGTCGTCGTGATTCATCCGCTGACCGATGACCGTCGCATTCTTCCGCTCGACAAGCCCGGTGAACTGGTCGAAGCGGATCCCGGCTTCCAGATCGTCGTCTCCTACAATCCGGGTTATCAGCACGGCCTGAAGGATCTCAAGCCCAGTACCCGCCAGCGATTCGTGGCGCTCGAGTTCGCGTTTCCGCCCGTCGAGATCGAGACGGCGATCGTCGAGCACGAAGGACGCGTGGAGCGTGCGACGGCGGTGGCGCTCGTCACGCTGACGCGGCGGCTGCGCGAGCTCGGCGATCGCGGCCTCGCCGAGGTCCCGAGCACCCGGCTCATCGTCGCCACCGCACGTCTCGTGGCCAGCGGCGTGCCGCTGCGCACCGCCTGCACCGCGGCGCTGCTCGGACCGCTGACCGACGATCCCGACCTGCTCGCCGCGATGCACGATCTCGTGTCCGCGACGATGTAGTGGTGGGGAGGGGCCGCGATGGCGGAGCCTGAAGATCTCATTCTGGATGCGGCGCACGCCGCCGCCCGGCTCGCGGGCGCGACCTGGCGCCGCCATGTGGCGCCGTCGCCGCTCCAGGTCGTGCGCCTGGCGGACGTCCGTACGCGGCTCGAGCTGGTGGTCCACGCGCTGTTCCGGGCGCCGTACGCGGTGTCGGCAGCCGAGCCCCCCGCGCCCGTGAGCTGGCTGGCGCGGCTCGCCAGGAGCAGGCCGGCCCCGGGTGCTGACGCGCGGCCGGGAACGGACGGTAACCGCATCTACCTGCCGCCGCAGATCGAGGACGCGCGCCAGGACGGGACCGCGCTATCCGTCTACCTCCTTCTCGCCCTCGAGCAGGCGGCACGCCTGCGGCGCGGCACCGCGCCGCTGGCGCTGACGCTGCCGCGCGAGATCCGCGATCGATTCCTTCTGGCCGAGGCGGCATCCGTCGATCGCTGGATCGCGCGGACGGCGCCTGGCCTCGTGACGACGCTGGCCTCGGAGCGCCGTCGTGCGCTGCGGGAGCGCGGCAGCCGCGCGAACGGCAAGGCGCGCGATGGCGCGGTCGAGTCCCTCGTGCGGGCGCTGCTGGCGGCCCCGCCGCAGGATCCTCCTCATCCCCTGATGCTGGACGATGGTGTCGGGGCGTCGCTGGCGTGGGCGCGCGGGTCGGCGGAGGCGACGACGGCAGACGGCCCCTACGTGGGAAGCGCGGCGGTCTGGTATTGGGGACACCCGCTGCCGGCTTCGGCACTGCCTCTCTCGAGTGAGGGCGGGGAGGATCTCGCCGGCGATCCCTCGGCGAAGCGCCGTGTGGCCGAGATGCGGCGGCGGCCGCGGGTGCGGGCGGCGACAGAGGACGAAGACGACGAGGGCAGCGGCACCTGGGTGATCAGGGCGGACGAGCCGCAGGAGAGCGTAGAGGACCCTTACGGCCTGCAGAGACCTGCCGACCGTGCCGACGCCGCGGACCCCGAGGGCCTCGGAGACTCGCTTTCCGAACTGCCGGAGGCGCGGGTGGTACGGACGCCGGGTCGGCCGCGCGAAGTGCTGCGGGCCGGCGACGAGATGCTGCGCCGCGTGCCGCCCGGGGCGGAACTGCCGAAGGCTCGAGGCATCCCGTACCCCGAGTGGGACTATCGGGTGGGGCAATATCGGGAGGCCGGGGCGATCGTCCGGGAGGTGGCCGCTCCGGCCGCCGACGATCGGTGGGCGGCGTCGGCGCTGGCCCGGCACGCGTCCCTGATCCGCCGCGTGCGGGCGCGGTTCGAGCGGCTGCGGATGCGGAAGACCGTGCTCAACCGGCAGCCGGATGGCGACGAGCTCGACATCGCGGCCTGTGTCAGCGCGGCGGCCGACCTGCGCGCCGGGGGCATCGTCGACGACAGGCTGTTTCTGCAGCTGCGCCCGCTGCGTCGCGAGTTGACCGTGTCCCTGCTCGTCGACGTCAGTGCCTCGACCGATAGCTGGGTGTCGGGGAATCACCGGATTGTGGATGTCGAGAAGGAAGCGCTCCTCGTCGTCTGCGAGGCGCTCGATGCCCTGGGGGATCGCTACGCAATCCAGGCGTTCTCCGGCGAAGGTCCGGGGCACGTCTCGGTCGTTCCGCTGAAGCGATTCGGTGAGCGTGCGGGCCCGATGGTCCGGCAGCGAATCGGCTCGCTGGACGCGGATGGCTATACGCGCCTGGGGGCGGCGCTCCGCCATGCCACGGCGGCCCTGAGCCGCGAGCGCGCCCGCCAGCGGCTCCTGCTCGTGCTGTCCGACGGCAAGCCCAACGACGTCGATCTCTACGAAGGACGCTACGGCACCGAGGATGCGAGGATGGCGGTCTTGGAGGCGCGACGGCACGGGATCGACGTCTTCTGTCTGACGGTCGACCGGGAAGCCCCCGCGTACGCGTCGCGCATCTTCGGCGCCGCCGGCTTTGCCCTCCTGCGCCAGCCCGGGCATCTGCCGGAAGTGCTGATCGACGTGCTGCGCCGGTTGCTACGGCCGTGACCGGCGATGCCGGGCACCTCAGAATCACGGACGGAGTGACGAACAGGGATCGCGTATACTGCCTCGCGATCAGAGGGGACCCATGGCTCACCGCACCCGCAGGCTCGTCACCTCCTCCACCCTGGCCGCCGCGCTCCTCACCCTGGCCGCCACACCGTGCGCCGCCGAGTGGCGCCGGCTCGACAGTCCGAATTTCGTCATCGTCGGAGACGTCGGCGCCGGCACGCTGCGCGACATCGCCATCCGCTTCGAAGGCTTCCGCGAAACGCTCAGCCGCGTTCTCAGCGACCGCGTCACCTCCACCGCCGTCCCCACCATCGTCATCGTCTTTCCCTCGGACAAGGCGTTCACGCCGTTCAAGCCGAAGTATCAGGGTAAGCCCATCGAGCTCGCCGGCCTCTTCCTGAGCCGCAACGACGTCAACTACATCGCGCTCACGGCAACGGGGGGCGAGGAGACGATGCGGGTGGTGTTTCACGAGTACGCGCACCTGATCATCGCCAACGTCGCCCGCAATATTCCGATCTGGCTGAACGAGGGGCTGGCCGAGTACTACAGTACCTACCGGGTGGAGGCCGGAGGACGGGCGGCCGTGATCGGGGCGGCGGTGCCGTCGCACCTGATCCTGCTGAACCAGGCGACGCCGATGCCGCTCGCGGAACTGCTGGCGGTCACCCACGAGTCGCCGATGTACAACGAGGGCAGCCGCCGCTCGGTGTTCTACGCGCAGTCGTGGGCGCTCACCCACATGCTGCAGCTCGGACAGCCGAGCCGGACGAAGGAGCTCGGTCAGTTCCTGTCGCTGGTTGGCCGCGGCGTCGGCGCGACGGCGGCCTGGGACCATGCGTTCGGTGCCGAGCCGATCGAGAAGGATTTGATCGGCTACGTCCGCCGCCGGGTATTCAGCGCCTACCGCTACACGTTTCCCGACAAGATCGCCGCCTTCGAGGCCACGGCGGCGCCGCTGGCGGCGGGAGACGCGGAGGCCTTCCTTGCCGATTTTCTCGTGCAGCAGGGCCGCCACGAGGAGGCGGCGACCCAACTGGCCAAGGCGGCCGGCGACGGCAGTGCCTGGCGGGCCACGGTTGGCGCCGAAGTCGATCTCGCGAAGCTGGATTACGACGCGGCGCAGAAGCGGCTGCTGGCGCTTCACGAGGGAGCGGACTGGCTCACCGCGTACCGCGCTGGAACGGAATTGACGGAGGTCGTCGCACAGCGAGGGGAGAAGCCGCAGCCGGCGGCGGTCGAGGCGGCCCGCGCGCTGCTCGCGGCGGCGCAGAAGGGGGATCGCGTCATCCCCAACGCTGCCGCGAGCCTGGCGACGCTGGAGCTGTCGGCGGGCGGGCCGCCCCCGGCCTCCACGGCTGCCGCGCTCGATCGTGCCCGCGTGCTCGCGCCCGGGCGGCTCGACTACGCCTTCCTGCACGCGCGCGTGCTGGTCGAGCAGTCTGACTACCCGCAGGCCCGTAACATCGTCGCGCCGCTGATGTCGCCGGTCTACCCGCAGAACGTCCGCGACTCGGCGCGATCGCTGATGGGCTACATCGTCCGGCTTGAAGCCGCGAAGAAGATGAACGACGAGGCGCAGGCGACACGGCTGGTCGCCGCCGCCGGCCCGCCCTCGGTCACGACCGCGCCGGCGGCACCGGATCCCTCGTCCGTCGCGGAAGAGCCGCGTCCGGCGTCGGCAGCGGAGCCGGCCGGGGCGCCGCACCGCGTGGGCCGCGCCTTCAAGGTGACGCAACCGGACTTTCGCGAGCTCCGGCCGGGAGAGCAGCGCCTCGAAGGCACGCTCCAGCGCATCGACTGCAGGGGCGCGGCCGCGGTCTTCAACGTGCGAACCGCCGAGGGTCCGATACAACTCATCTCGGATCGGATGGACGCGGTGGAATTCATTACCTATCGCGGCGATCTCAAGGGCCAGGTGACCTGCGGACCGCTGCCGGGGCCGATCCACGTCTACGCGACCTGGCGGCCGGCAAAGGGAGGTGCGTCGCGCATCGCGGTGGCGGTCGAGTTCCTTCCCCAGTAGCCGGCGCGGCGGCGGTTGCGATTAGAATCGCGCATGCACCGGGTGCTCACGTTTGCGACAGGTCTCATCGCGCTGATCTCCTCTGCCAGCCTGCCGGCCCGGCAGGCGCCTGTGCCGACCGCGGTCGACTGGGCCGGCTGGGTCGAGCCGGACTTCCCCTTCTTTTCTTCGATCGTCGATGCGCGGCAGGCGGGGAGCGGCTTTCCCTCCGACAACCTCGCTCCGCGCGCGCTCGTGCTCAGGCTTGGTGCGGACCAGTGGGCGGCCTTTGACGTCGATCTCCTTCGCGTTGTCGCGATGTGGCGCGGGCCGGGGGTGACGCCGACGGCGCTGGCGCCGGGGTCGTACCATCATCCCGACCGCAAAA
>JBDTOB010000233.1:0-5053 GCA_039933435.1 Acidobacteriota bacterium
CCCGGCAGCACCGCGACCGTGCTGATGATATAGGCAGCGACGAAGATCATCACGCCGGTCACGCCGGTGTTCCTCGCATGCACCGCCAGCCGCGTCGTCCAGTCCGCGAGCGGCAGGAACCACGCGGCGGCCGTCAGCGCCGCGATCGCGGCGGCGCCGAGGAGGATGCGCCTCCAGCTCATCGCGACCGGGTCAGCCGCACCAGCAGGTCGGCCTTGAAACCGGTCGGCGCCTCCGAACAATAGACGGCGCGGGCCGGGGCGTCGTTCAGCGTGTTGGACGCCAGCAGGAATGGTTTGACCGCCACCGCCGTTCCCTGCACCCCCGGCTCGGTGACATCGTCTGGCAGTGTCCTGATGCCGGCCGGCAGCGTCTCGCAGGCGAATCCCGCCGGCGAGACGACGTATCCGACCGCCAGCGTGTCGAATGGATTGAAGCCGTCCACGGCCCAGAGCCGCCGCCACATCGCCAGCCAGGCTTGCGCCGGCGCCGCCAGGGCGCGCGCCCCGGGCGGTCCGGAAGCCAGCCGCGCAACGTCCTGGTCATCAATCCAGATCTTCGACGAGATCTCGAACGGCGCCAGCACCAGCGGCACGCCCGACGACAGCAGCACCTGGAATGCCGCCGGGTCGAGCTCGAAGTTGAAGTCGCGATGTCCCTTCAGATTGGTGGTGCCGGTGGTGAATCGCTGATCCGGCCTGCGGCCGGCAACGGCGACGACGCGAGTCATGCGCTCGACCAGCTCCGGATACCGCTGGATCACGGTGGCGACGTTGGTCGCGGGGCCCAGCGCCAGGACGGTGAGCGGCTGCCGGCGAAGCGCGGCCGCCAGGGCGCGGGACGCGTCGGTCTCCATTCCGGGCGCTGCCGCGTCAGCCGCGCCGGCATACACCCGCAGGTCCGCCGGACCGAACTCCCGCGTCAGTCGCGTCGCAATCGGCACACCGCGATCGAGCGGCGAGTTGCCGAAGACGACGGAGACGCCTTTGATGTCGAGCTCCGGTGAGTTGAACGCCTGAATCAGCGCCAAGCCGTCGTCCACGTCGCGCTCCGGGATCCCGAGCGCCGGGTCTGTGTCGATCCACACGGGAATGCGCTCCTGCGCCGGTGCGGCAGCGGCGCACAGCAGGATCACGCCGGCGGCGACAAGCACGCGGGCTACGGCCAGCATGCCAGCGCCCCACCGGGGTCTGCGACCAGCGCGCGCGACAGCGCCAGCAGCCGCTGCTTCCCGTCCAGGGCGAGCGACAGCGGCAGCTGCGCCACGCCAAGCAGCCGGCGCATGATTTCGACGCCCGCGAATCCCAGCACCAGCCGCTCCTCGACCTTTTCGGCACGCGCGGCCGCGACCACACGCAAGGCGGCGGGCGTGCCGGCGCCGCCGAGCGCCAGGTGCGCCAGCATGACGCCGTAGTCGAATGCCCGGGTGCCGGCGAAGCAGAACTCGGGGTCGATGATCCGCACCCCGCCTGCCGTGCGGACCCAGCTGCCCGGGAAATAGTCGCCGTGCACCAGCGTCGCGCCGTCTGCCAGATACAGGGTGCCGAGCTCCGTCACGCGCGCCCGGTAGGCGACGTCCTGCTGAAGCGCGCGGGCCGTCGACGAAAGACCAGGGGTGAACGCCTCGAGATTGAGGCCGTTGTCGGCGGCCAGCGGCAGCCTGAACATATGCTCGTGGTTCAGTTGCCGCATGGCGCGATTCGCCAGACCCGCCGGCGGAGGAGCGATCCGCGCCAGCGCCGCGAGCCACGCGAGCAGCGTATCGAGATCCTCCCCGTCCATCGTCCCGCCCGCGTACAGCGAGGTGTAATCTCCCGCGGTCCCAAGGTCTTCCAGGACGAGGATGCGTTGGACGGCGTCGAGGTCCAGCAGCGCCGGCATCCTCCCGGCGACTTCCGGGACGCCGCTGACGGCGCGATAGAACGCGCCTTCGACGAGGGTCCTGTCCCACGGCGCCGGGATGTGCTTGTACTTCTCCACCCACGGACGGCCCTGTTTCACGATCACGCTGCGGTCGCGGAGCCTGACCCGCAGGGTCAGATTCATGTTTCCGTCTCCGGCGCGGGTGATGTGGCTCGGAAGATCGGCTGGTGCGGCGAGGCCTCTCGACAGAAGATAGGCGTCCACCGCGTCCGGATCGGACGCATCGAGAAAAATGACGTCGTCGGGCGCCTGCCGGGCGCGGGGATGGAGGGTCATCGCGTCCATCTGAAATACCGCTCGAACCAGCGGCGGATTCCGGGCGTCAGCGATTCGCGGCGGTAGGCGTCCCCCGCCTTGCGCAGCGCTTCGGCCTGGGTGGGATAGGGATGGATCGTGGCCGACAGCGCTCCGAGCGTACCTCCCTGCGTCATGGCATACACCACTTCGCCGATCATCTCGCCGGCGTGCGGGGCGACGATGGTGCAGCCCCGGATCGTGCCCTTCTCATGGTGCACGCGCACGAACCCCTCGGTCTCGTCGTCGACGACGGCCCGGTCCACGTCCGAGAGGCTTACAGTAATGGTCCGCAGAGCGCCCGCTGAAGATTGCACATCCTTCTCCGACACACCGACGTGCGCGACCTCGGGATCGGTGTAGGTGACCCAGGGGATCACCAGCGCGCTCGCCTTGCGGCGGCCGAAGAACAGCGCGTTCTGCAGGACGATGCGCGACTGGGCGTCGGCGACGTGGGTGAACTTGTATTTGGAGCAGACGTCGCCGGAGGCAAAGACGCGGCCATTCGTGGTCTGCAGCCGATCGCTGACGACAACGCCATCCTTCGTTGCTTTGATGCCGGCGGCGTCGAGGTGCAGCCCTTCGACGTTGGGGGCGCGGCCCGCGGCCACCAGCAGCGCGTCGCCGGCCACCCGTTCGGAGCCGCCGTCGCCACCGCGGCGGAAGGAGAGGGCGACCTCGCCGTGGGCCGACGAGGCGCTCTCGATCGTCACGCCCAGTACCAGCCTGACGCCGTCACGTTCGAGGTGCCGGCGGACGATCGCGGCGGCATCCGCATCTTCGTGCGACAGGAGCTGCGTGCTCTGGTCGAGGACGGTGACGAGGGATCCGAATCGTGCGAAGGCCTGGGCCAGCTCGCAGCCGATCGGGCCGCCGCCGATGATCAGCAGCCGCGCCGGCAGCTCGGTGAGTGAGAAGACGTGTTCGCTGGTCAGGTACGCGACGCCGTCCAGCCCGGGGATGGGCGGGGCGGCGGGCCGTCCGCCGGTGGCGATCACCGCCCGGTTGAACGTGAGGGTCAGATCGCCAACCGCGATGGTGCGCGCGCTGGTGAACCGGGCGTCGCCGAAGAAGACATCAACACCCGCCCGCTGCAGTCGTGCCGCGGAGTCGTGTCGGGCAATGGTGAGGCGGCGGGCGCGCATGCGCTGCATCACCGCCGGAAAGTCCACCGCTGGCGCGGCGACCTGAATGCCGAGCTCCGCGGCTTTACGGATTTCGCCGACGGTTCTGGCCGAACGCACCAGCGCTTTGGATGGCACGCAGCCGGTGTTGAGGCAGTCGCCCCCCAGCAGGTGCCGCTCGACAATCGCGACCCGGGCCCCGAAGCCGGCGGCCCCCATCGCGCTGACCAGTCCAGCGGTTCCGCCGCCAACGACGACAAGGTCATACTTCGGCGCCGGGGTCGGGTTACGCCAGTCCGCCGGGTGAACGAAGGATTCCAGCAGGGTGTTGCCCCCCGGCCCCACCGCGGTCTCCCGGGCGTCTGCATCCGTCACGATCGCCGATACCTCAAAGGAATGCTCATTTCTTCTGGCCACCTTACCCTGTTCAGGTGCAATGCTTCGGCCACTTCACACCGAATACCCCGGGAGGCGGGCTTTTATTCCCGGAAACGACGTTCCGCAGGCGGCAGCGCAACGCGACCCGGGAATAAAACCGGGTCCTGCCGGGTATCCTCTATGCAGAGGAGATTGCTGTTGATGCACCGACGATCATTTCTCGCCGTTTCGCTGGGATCTCTTCCGGCTGTGCTGGCTGCCTGCCGGAGTGGTGAGGGCATATCGGCCGCCGGTGTGCCCCCCGCTGAGTCATTCGAGGTCACGAAATCGGACGCTGAATGGCGAAAGATCCTGACGCCGGACCAGTATGAGGTGCTTCGCCGCCAGGCCACCGAGCGGGCTGGCACAAGCCCGCTCAACGCCGAGCATCGCCAGGGGACATTCCACTGCGCAGGATGCGACCTCGCGGTCTATGCCTCCAGCACCAAGTTCGAAAGCGGCACCGGCTGGCCCAGTTTCACCGCGCCGCTCGCGGACGCGGTGCGCACGTCGGTGGATCGCAGCCTGTTCGGCGTGCGAACCGAGGTCCACTGCCGCCGCTGCGGCGGCCATCTCGGCCATGTCTTCGACGACGGCCCGGCGCCGACCGGCAAACGCTATTGCATGAACGGGGCGGCGATGACCTTCAAGCCGCAGGGAGCCTGACGATGAGCATGTGGACGCGATGGATCACCGGCGTGGTGACGGCGGTGCTGAGCCTGGCAGTGCCGTCTGCCGGGGTGTCGCAGAGTAACGGGCCGCAGAAGACCGCCTCGGCGGTCTTCGCCGCGGGTTGTTTCTGGTGCGTCGAGCAGGCGTTCGACGAGGTCGACGGCGTGCTCGAGACGACCTCCGGCTACACCGGCGGGACCAGAACAAACCCCACTTACGAAGAGGTGTCGTCGGGCGGCACCGGACACACCGAAGCGCTCAAGGTCACCTACGATCCGTCGAAGGTGAGCTACGACCGGCTGCTGCAGCAGTTCTGGCACAACGTCGATGCGGTGGATGGCGGCGGGCAGTTCTGCGACCGCGGCAACCAGTACCGCCCCGCGATTTTCTATGGCTCGCCTGAAGAGCAGCAGGCAGCGGAGGCGTCGAAGAAGCAGGTCGCGGCGGAGCTCGGCAAATCGGTCGCCGTCCAGATTGTACCGGCTGGCGCCTTCTACGCTGCCGAGCAGTACCATCAGGACTATTACAAGAAGAACCCGGTTCGGTACAAGTTCTATAAATGGAATTGCGGCCGGGCGCAGCGGCTCGAGCAGCTCTGGGGCAAGGCGGCGCACGCGCAGTGA
>JBDTOB010000234.1:0-4987 GCA_039933435.1 Acidobacteriota bacterium
CGGAAGTACGATCGGCCGATCGAATGGCATTTCGAGCCGCACGTCGCCGAAGCGGTCTTCACGGAGATGGCCGCCGAGGCCGGCGTGCAGGTCTTTCTCGAGCACCGGCTGCGCCAGAAGACCGGCGTGCGCAAGAGCGGGGCGTCCATTGCCGAGATCTCGATGGAGAACGGCGCCAGATTCAGCGGCAAGGTCTTCGCCGACGCCACTTACGAAGGGGATCTGCTCGCACAAGCCCGCGTCTCCTACACCTGGGGTCGCGAGGGAGAGGCGGCCTTCGGCGAGTCGCTGGCCGGCGTGCGTGAGCAGACCCCGCTGCACCAGTTCAGGGCGCCGGTGTCTCCCTTCGACGCGTCAGGCAAGCTGCTGCCGGAGATCACGGCGCGGACCGCTGAGGCCGTCGGCGCCGCCGACAAGCGGGTGCAGGCTTACAACTTCCGGCTCTGCATGACGCAGACGCCGGCCAACCGCGTCGCCTGGCCGAAGCCGGCACGCTACGAACCGGCCCGCTTCGAGCTGCTCGCGCGCTACCTGCCGACGTTCGAGGCGGCGCTCGGCCGGCCGCTCGGCATCAACGACGTCATGAAGGCCGACCTGCTGCAGAACGGCAAGACCGACACCAACAACAACGGCGCCTTCTCGACCGACTACATCGGCGGCAGCTACGATTATC
Source organism: Acidobacteriota bacterium (assembly GCA_039933435.1). Taxonomy (GTDB): domain Bacteria; phylum Acidobacteriota; class Vicinamibacteria; order Vicinamibacterales; family 2-12-FULL-66-21; genus JALZOC01. Next base: position 674 of record JBDTOB010000234.1, read on the forward strand.
CGGACGGCAACTACCAGGCCCGGGCCCGCATCCGCCAGGCGCACGTCGACTACGTACAGGGGTTTCTCTACTTTCTCGCCACCGATCCGCGGGTCCCTGCCGCACTTGGCGCCGAGATGAAGACGTGGGGGCTCTGCGCCGACGAGTTCACCGACACCGGCCACTGGCCCTATCAGCTCTACGTCCGCGAGGCGCGGCGCATGGTCGGCGAATACGTGATGTCGCAGAAAGACATCCAGACCGAGCTGACCAAGCCGGATGCGATCGGCATGGGCTCCTACAACAGCGACTCGCACAACGTCCAGCGCCGTCCCGACGCCTCGGGCACGGCGGTCGAGAACGAAGGCGACATGCAGGTCAAGGTCTCGCCCTACCAGATCCCCTACCGGGTGATGCTGCCGAAGCGCGCCGAGGCCACCAACCTGCTGGTGCCGGTCTGCTTCTCCGCGACCCACGTCGCCTACTCCACCCTGCGCATGGAGCCGCAGTACATGATCCTCGGCCACGCGGCAGGCGTCGCCGCCAGCCTGGCCGCCAGCCGCGCCATCCCGGTCCAGGACGTCGACCCGGCAGCCCTCGCCGCGCGCCTCACCTCCCAGCGCGCCGTCCTGGCCGATCCCAAGTGAACCCGGAACCCAGAACCCAGAACCTGAACTTCGAACCCGGAACCCTGAACCCGGAACCCAGAACCTGAACCTCGAACCTCGAACCTCGAACCCGGAACTCGGAACCCGGAACCTGAACCCCGAACCCGGAACCCGGAACCCGGAACCCAGAACCTGAACCCCGAACCCGGAACCCTGAACCCGGAACCTCTTACCCGTGCTCCAAATGCTCGCACCCCTTGAATTCGGCGAACACCAGCTGACCGTCGTCGCCAAGCTCCTGCCGCAGGCCGATCGCCGTGCTGTAATAGCCGGCGATCGTCATCGCCTTGAGGGCGTCGAAGAACTCCGCGCCGATGGCCTCCTCCTGCGCGCGTCCGTCCTCCGACGACAGCCGGGTCAGGAGCTCGGCCTGCTGGGCCGGCGTCGCCGAGCGGACGTCAGTGCCGAAGAGCGCGGTGCTGCGCGCGTCCATCCAGGCGAGCCCCTTCAGGAACGCGGCTCGGTCGGCCGGAGCCGCCGACTCGAGGACCAGGTCGATGAGACGGTTGACCAGCGCCGCCTTCGCCCCCGGCGTGTCGGTCTCCGGGATGATCAGCTCGCTGAGGACGACCACGGTGTCGTTCTGATGCGGCGTCAGCACCTTGGGGGCCCATGCCGCCGCCGGCGCCGACCCTGGCGCGGCGGGGTGGACATGCACGGCCTGCTGCCGGGCCAGCGCCGAAAGGGTCTCGATCCACAGCGGCGCGGAGGCGGCACCGAGCCCTGCCGTCGCCAGGGTGCGGAGCGCCTCGCGCCGGTTCACTCGAGGATGGTCCATCGTCGTTCTCCCGCTCAGAGGTTGCCGCGCTTGATCTCGCCGGCGAGATAGTCGGTCGCCCGCCACGAGAGCGCAAGAATCGTCAGTGTCGGGTTCTTCTCCGTCGCGGTGGTGAAGGCCGAACCGTCGACGACGAAGAGATTTTTCACTTCGTGCATCTGGTTGAAGGCATTCAACGCGGAGCGTTTGGGATCCGCCCCCATCCGGCAGGTGCCGTGCTCGTGGATCGCCGAGCCGTTCTTGTCGAGCGCGCCGCGTTTGTAGCCCACCAGCACGCCGCCGGCGGCGTGGACGATTTCTTCCATCGTGTCGGCCATGTGCGCGGCCATCTTCTTCTCGTTCTCGCCGATGCGATAGTCGATCCTGAGCAGCGGCACGCCGTAGCGGTCGCGGCGCGCGGCGTCGACGGTGATGCGGTTGTGAGCGTAAGGCAGCACTTCGCCGTAGGGATGGATCTCGAACCAGGCTGGATGCCGCCGCTTGATTTCGCGCTTCAGCGACACCCCGAAGCCGGGAATCAGTTCGCTGCCCTCGTGGGCGCCGCTGGCACTGGCGCCGGTGTTCCAGAACTGCGCGCCGAACCCCCGCAGGTAGTCGCGGCCGCGCCCCGGGCGGTGGTTGAAGCGCGGCATGTAGATGTGCTCGCCGCCGATGCCGCGGTCGTTGCGGGTCGGCGTCCCAACCAGCTCGGGCAGGTAGCCGCGCACGTGCAACCGGATCTGCTCCGAGAGGTAGCGGCCGATCACGTCGGAGCCGTTGCCGATGCCGTTCGGATGGCGCGCCGAGGTCGAGTTGAGCAGAATTCGCGTCGAATCGACGCAGCTGGCGCCGATCACGACAACCTTGGCAAGCACCTGCCGCTCGGCACCGGTGCGGCGGTCGAAGTACTGCACCCCCCTGGCGAGCCCCTTGTCATCGACCAGGATCCGCGCTGCCACGGCATTGGAGCGGATGTCCAGCCGGCCCGTCTTGAGCGCGAGCGGCAGCAGATGGTCGGCGGAGTTGAAGAACGAGCCGGTATCGCATCCCGAGCCGCAGCCGCCGCAGTAGTGGCAGGCGGGATAGCCGCCGGTCGGCAGCGTGCGGTTCGCCCGGCGTCCGGCCACCACCGGAATGTCGAGCGTCTTCGCCGCCCGCTGCAGCAGCCGCTCGCCGCAGCGCGGCCCTGGCGGGGGCTGCAGATACTTGCTACCGGGCAGCGCGTCGGAATCGTCGGTCCCGCCGCACACCCCAATCAGCTGTTCGACCCGGTCGTAATACGGCGCCACGTCGTCGTAGCCGATCGGCCAGGGGATCTCCCAGCCGTCGCGCTCCGCCCCCTTGAAGTCGAGCGCTGAATAGCGGAGGCTGACGCGCCCCCAGACGTTGGTCTTGCCGCCGTGGCCCCAGACGCGGGTGAGCTCGAAGGGACGGGCGTCAGGCGTGAGGTAGGGCTGCTCCTTGACGTCGAGGAAGAACTCGGGAGGATGCTCCCCGCGGGCCGTCCGGTCGCGTGCCTCCCACGGCTGGACGTGGGTCCAGAACCGGCTGCGGTCGAACTTCTGGCCGGCATCGAGGAGGAGGACGGGGACCCCATGGGCGGTCAGGTTCCAGGCCGCCATGCCCCCCGAGGCGCCGCTGCCGATGATGACGACGGGATGGACCTTCGCCGACCTGATGACCTGCATGCCGTCCTCTTCCTGATGCCGGGCCTGCTGTTGCCGCGGACCCGACGGTCGCGGCCGGCGGGCACGGAGCGTCTCGACGAGCCCGGCTCGCCGGCAGTCCCGGAGCGTAATATACTAGGGTGTCGGCTGGAGCCGGCAGGGAGAAGATTCCTGTGGAAAAACAGACTGTCGTCGCGTCAGGCAAGCCGGTGACCCAGTTCCGCGACTACGACAACGCCTTGCCTCGCGTCGAGGCGTTCTACGCCGCGAATCACGAGCACCAGACGCTGTCGTTCGTCCTCGACAAGAAGAAGGATTACCTGGCGCTCAACCGCAAGACCTTCACGGTCTTCGAGGCGCTCGAGTTCCTCAACACCCTCGTGGACGACAGCGACCCCGACGTCGACTTCACTCAGATCGAGCACGCGCTCCAGACCGCCGAGTCGATCCGCCAGGCCGGCCAGGACCGCTGGTTCATCGTCACCGGCCTGGTCCACGACCTCGGCAAGATCCTCTGCCTCTTCGGCGAGCCGCAGTGGGCCGTGGTCGGCGACACCTTCCCGGTCGGCTGCCGCTGGTCGCCGAAGATCGTCTACAGCCAGTTCTTCAGCGAGAATTCCGACCGCTTCATTCCCGAGTATCAGACCGAGAACGGGATCTACGAGCCGGGCTGCGGCCTCGACAACGTCCACATGTCATGGGGCCACGACGAGTACGTCTACCATGCGGTCAAGGGACGGCTGCCCGAGGAAGCGCTCTACATGCTGCGCTACCACTCCTTCTATCCGTGGCACAAAGAGGGGGAGTACACGCACCTGCTCAACGACGCCGACCGGTCGATGCTCAAGTGGGTGCGCGCCTTCAACCGCTACGACCTCTACTCGAAGGGCAGCGCCCGCCCCAACGTGCAGGAGCTGATGCCGTTCTACGAGGATCTGGTGAAGGAGTTCTTCCCCGAGCCGCTGCACTGGTAGAGGCCGGCGGGGCGCCCTAGCCCCGGCCGATGAACGGCATCCGCGTCGCCATCACGGTCATGAACTGGACGTTGGCGTCGAGCGGCAGACCGGCCATATAGATCACCGCGCGGGCGACGTGCGCGACATCGAGCCTCGGCTCGACCGCCACGTCGCCATTCGCCTGCAGTATCCCCTCCGCCATCCTCGTCGTCATCTCGGTCGCGGCGTTGCCGATGTCGATCTGTCCGCAGGCGATGTCGTACTGCCGGCCGTCGAGCGAGGTGGAC
>JBDTOB010000235.1:0-4985 GCA_039933435.1 Acidobacteriota bacterium
GGTCCGCCGACTCGACGACGCCGCGGATTCCATCGAGGCGGGCGAGGATGGCCGGCGGCGGCGACGCCGGAGTGACGGCGGCGGTGCGCTCGAAGGCGGCGAGATCGACGGCCGCCTGTGCCAGATAGTCGCGGTTGCGGTTGTAGCTCACCGACAGCGCGACGACGCCGGCAGTGGCGATCAGGCCCGCGGCCGCGTAGGCGCCGAGCTGGATCGAGGCGTTGCGCAATTCCAGCTGCCGGTTGATGCCGGCCAGCCCGGATTCACCGATCATCACGTCCTTGAGCAGGGTCTCGACGAAGTAGGCCTTGCCCGGCCCCTGCGGCGCCATGACCGCGCCTGCCGCGCCGAAGCGGCGGCCGATGCTGCCGAGCAACCGATCGATCGGCGTGCCTTCCTGGGTGCCGCTGGTGAAGTAGACGCCGCGCAGCAGCACCGGGCCGCCCGCGCCTCGCGAGCCGAACACCTCGGTCAGCCACTCCGACAGCGACTCGCGCAGCGTCGACATCTGCTGCGGGAAGGCGAAGATTTTGGTCCGTCTCCGTGCCTCCCGGGCGTCCTCCAGGCGGTCGAGCACGCGCTCGTTGAGCCGCGCCATCAGCGCATCGAACTCCGCGGGGAAGACGCCCGCGCCCTCGTTGGCGAGCGACTGGCCGTACGGGAAGGTGACGCCCCACACCTGCGCCCGTCCCTCGGTCCGGAGGTCGTCGAAGTACTCGGCGAAGCCGTCGACCAGGTCGCACTTGGTCACCATCACATAGACCGGCAGCTGGATCCGCAGCTCGCGGTGCAGTTCCTCGAGGCGCCGCCGCGCGGCCTCGACGTGGGCGCCGCGCGCCGACGGCCCGCCGGTCAGCAGGTCCTGGGCGTTGATCGTCAGGATGACGCCGTTGACCGGCCGCCGGGCCCGGTACTTCAGCAGCAGCGCCAGGAATTCGCTCCAGCCGACGCTGTCGGACGCAGCGTCGGAGTCCTGGGTGGTGTAGCGGCCCGCGGTATCGAGGAACACCGCCTCGTCGGCAAACCACCAGTCGCAGTTGCGCGTGCCGCCGACGCCGCGCAGCGCGCCCTTGCCGACGCGCTGTTCGAGCGGGAACTTCAGCCCGGAGTTGAGCAGCGCGGTGGTCTTGCCCGACCCCGGCGCGCCGATGATCACGTACCACGGCAGGTCGTAGAGGCTCTGCGCCGAGGTGCGCTGCTGCTGCTTGAGCGCCGCGACCGCTTCCTCGAACCGCTCGCGCAGCTTGAGCACTTCAGCCGGCGGCAGCGCCTCCTCGGTCTTCGCGGCCGGCGACGAGGCGACGGCGGCCAGCAGCCGATCGCCGGCGCGCAGCGCCCGCAGCCGCCGGATCAGCCGCAGCAGCAGCCAGCAGCCGATGACCACGGCGATGGCGATCAGCCGGGCGTTGCTGCTCTCGAGTGGATGCCATTCCGCGAAGGCGAAGAACGGCCCCGCGTACCAGATGCACACCACGATCAGCAGCAGCCCAATGACGACGATGATGGTGCGCTTGAGGAAGGCGAACAATGCGGCCATGAGCTCTGGTCCCCGTCGATCAGCCTTCGCGGAGGTGGACGATCTCGACGCGGCGATTCCGGGCGCGATTCTCCGCATCGGATTCGGGGCGGTATTTCGGCTCCGAGGCGCCGACCCCCAGCCAGGTCAGGCGGGCCGGATTGTCGATGGTCCGTTTCAGCGCCGTCGCGACGCTGACCGCGCGCTCCCGCGACAGCTCGTAGTTGTCGTGGAACTGGAAGGAGTGGATCGGCCGATCGTCGGTGTGCCCGATCACCCGCACCCGGCCGGGGACCCGGTTCAGGGCGGCGGCGATCCGGTCGAGCGTGCCTTCGTAGGCGCCATTCACCGAGGCGCTCCCCGAGGCGAACAGATCGCCGCTGCGCAGCGTGATCAGCGTGCGACCGCCGTTCTCCTCGACGCTGAGGCTGCCGGCCGCCTCCTCCGGCGCCAGCAGCTGCTTCAACGTCGGGCCCTTGACGGGCGCCGCCGGCGGCGGCACCTCGAAATCCTCGACGCCGATGTGCGCCAGCCTGGCGTGCAGCGGCTCCGCCTGCGTCGAGAGCTTCGAATGGTAGACAACGAAAACGACGGCGAGGATGGCGACGGCGGCGGCGGCGACCACCCACCAGGGCACGTAGCGGATCAGCCGGTTGCGCTGATCCTCGAGCCCGCGCCAGCGCAGCGAGAGCTCGGGCACCACCGGTCCGCGCAGGCCGCGGATCGTCCGGTAGAGGCCGTGCTGCAGCTCCTGGAGCTGTTCGTGGCCGCGGTCCAGCATCTGATACTTCCCGGTGAAGCCGAGCGCGAGGATCAGGTGTTGCAGTTCGAGCAGGTCGAGGTGCCGCGCCGGATCCGCGGAGATGCGCGTCAGCATCTCGAAGAACTTCTCGCCGCCCCAGGCCTCGCGGTGCAGCGCCACCAGCACCGGGTGCTGCGCCCACTCGCTCTGTCCGCCCCAGGGCGTGGACAGGACCGCTTCGTCGAGCGAGGCACAGATGGCATAGCGCGCCGCCAGGACGATCTCGTTGCGGATGCCGGCGGCGCGCGCCTGGTCCTCAAAGCGGCGGATCTCCTCCAGCACATGCCGGCGCAGCCCGGCGACATCCATGGACGCCGGCGACGTGCGCAGCCGCCCGGTCAGCAGCAGCAGCGGGATCGCCGCCTGCACCAGCGGGTTGAGGCCGAGGCCGAGCGAGGCGCGCGCCGCCTCGGAGATCGGTTCGACCTCGATGGCCTGCGCCGGAGAACTCTTCGGCACATGGGTATCGGAAGTGCCGCGGCGGCCCGCGCCCGGTCGCGGCCGGTGGGTCAAATCCGAGGGCTGGAACGGATCGTCGGTGTCGGCCATGTGCCAGTCTTCAGCCGCGAATGGCCCAGAACTCCATCGACAGGCCGCGGAACTCCCCCGAGACGTAGATCGCCACGCCGCCGGAGGATTTCATCTCTTCCCAGAGCTCGTGGCTCTGATCGAGCTCGAAGTAGGCGTGGCCGGCGTGATACGGAATCTGCCGCGGCGCCACCGGCACCGGGATCACCGGCACGCCGGGCAGGCCCTGGCGCACCAGGTCGCCAATCCGCTCGGCCGGCGCAATCTTGACCTGCGCCGGAAAGCGCTGGCGAAGGTTCTCCGTCGGCCCGTCGGCGCGGGCGGCCAGGATGAAGACCGCCGAACTGAACAGCGACCGATCCGGAACAATCGCCACGCTGATGCCGAACTTGCGAGGTTCGAGCGGAATGGGAATCGCGTTCTGGGTCAGGACCTTGCTCATCGACTCGCGCAGCGATGCGATCACCGGCTCGAAGCTCTCCTTCAAGTGGTCGTGCCGGTAGATCGGAAACCGCGGCGTCCGCTTCGAGGTCGTCGTGAACGTCGACAGCTCGCCGGCCGCGGCGGCGCAGAAACGGTAGAGCGCCTCGGGGTGCACCACCCCGGTGTCGCTGTAGTGCGCCAGCACCGGTTCGCAGCGGTTGATCACCTGCAGCATCAGGAAGTCGGCCAGCTCCGACGCCGCTCCCCGGCTGGTCGCGGCGACGCGGCCGCCCAGGGCCTCACCGCGCTGGTGGAAGAGCCCGAGCAGCTCGGTGGCCAGCGTCGCCAGCCGTGCCGCGGTGCGCAGGTGCAGGACGGTCGGAATGAACGCGTCGTCGAGCACAACCTGCTGATCGGCACGGCATTCGACGATGCGGGCGAGCGGAATGCAGGCGTAGGCCTCGGTAACTTCGCGTTCGGGCAGCAGGCGGGTCCGGAGCGACGCCACTTCCAGTGTCGCCGGCTCGCCGCCGCCGGCGACGACATTGGCGATCTGGAACTCGCCGATCTGCTGGCGCACGAGATCCTTGACCGTCGGCGTCCGCGCCGCTTCGAGCTCACCGGCGCGGCGCAGCGGCACCGCCAGGTGCAGCCGTTCGTCGCGCAGGTCGGCGCTGACGTCGAGGGGCGGCGGGAGCGGGTCGTCGTCCGGCATCCGGAACGGCGTGCCGTCGGGGAAGACACCGGCAGCGCGGCGCAGACCGATCTTGCCGATCTTGAGGAAATCCCGTTCGAATTCGACCTCGGTGAAGCCCCAGGAGTACGGCGCGAGGGACTCGCAGCGCGTCTCGACGTAGCGCTCGAGGTAACGGTCCTGCTGCTGAAAGTGCTGCGGCTGGAGGAACAACCCCTCCGACCAGGCGACGCGGTTATGGGCAGACATCGGCGTGTGCCCCATAATCTACAACGAATGGCTCGAGAATCGATCGGGCGCTTTCAGGTGCGGTCGGGCAGCGTGTCGTCGCCGCCGGCCGCGCGGGCGCGGCGCTGCGCCTTCAGCTGGCGGAACTGATCCTCGTAGGCGCGCCGGAACTGATCGCCGAACAGCCGCTCGAACGCCGCTTCGGGATCCTTGACCAGTTCGGCGCGGCGGGCGCGGTAGAGGTCCCAATAGCGCAGCCGGGCAGGCACCAACCCGAGCGAGGTTTTGCCCAGCTGACCGTCGAAGTGCGGCTCCAGCACGTCCGGATCGAATTGCGCCAGCATCGACTCGAAGGCGACGCGCATGCCGGCAAGCATCGCCAGCTGGTGATCGCGCAGATCGTCGAAGGCATCGGCGAAAGCATCGACCGGCCCGAGGTAGGCGGGGTTGCGCTTGACCAGCAGGTTGTGGAGCGCGTCCTCGACGTTGGCCGAGAACTTCAGCGGATTGTTGTCGGCCGGGCGGAAGATGGTCTGCTGCATCCGGAATTCTTCCTTGATGCGCTGACGGGACTGCAGCACGTCCATCAGACCGACCACCACGACGCGCAGAATCCCGCCGAGTTGGCGCGCCAGGTCCGGCGTCACCGCACCATCGGGGACGCCGGCGCCGGTCAGCAGCGCCGCGAGATCGGGTCCTGCGACCGAGGCGACCGCGGCCACATGATCACCGCCGGGCGCGGGACGGCGCTCCGGCCGCGCCGCCGGCCCGGCGTCGAGGGTCGCTGAGGGAGC
>JBDTOB010000236.1:0-4980 GCA_039933435.1 Acidobacteriota bacterium
GCGGTGATGATGAAGTGCCCGCGGCGGTTCTGCTGCCAGCAGGCCTCATTCTCGTCGGAGCAGAACGGCTGCTCTTCGCCCTTGCTGACGATGGTGACGCGGTCAGCCGCGAGACCGAGGCTGACGATGTAGTCGCGGACCGCGTCGGCACGGCGCTCGCCGAGCGCGAGGTTGTACTCGTTGGTGCCGCGCGAGTCGGCGTGGCCTTCGACCATCACCTTGGTCGTCGCCCACCGCTTCATCCACTCGACGTCCTTCTGGAGCGCGGTGCGCGCCGTGTCGTTGAGATCGGTCGAGTCGAGGGCGAAGAAGGCATCGGTCAGCGGCTTCTCGGCGTTCAGCTGATCGAGCGTCTTCTTCTGGAAAAGCTCCTCCTCGGTCGGCGGCGCGGGCTGCGGCGCGGGGGGAGCGGGCGGCGGCGGCGGTGGTGGCGGCGGGGTCGCCGGCGCCGCGGCGGGCGGCGGCGGCGGCGCGGGGGCCACGGCCGGCTTCTTCTTGCTGCACGCGCCGGCGCCAAGGGCGGCGACAAGCACAACGGCGGCACACATCTGGAATCTGCGCATCATCAAGTCTTCTCCTGGCGGGCGAACGGTCACGTAGAATTGCATGGAGCTTACCGTCCGCTACCCCTGCTGTCAATTTCCGAACGTCAATGGATCACCTGCTCGACGCCACCGCCCGGGCCGAGGCGCACCACTTCTGGTTCCACGGCTTTCGGCGCTTCGTCGCCCCGCTGCTCGCGCGGGCCGTCGAGGGCCTGCCCGCGGCGGCGATTCTCGACTGCGGCTGCGGCACCGGGCATAACCTCGGCCTGCTGCGCCGCTACGGCGGCGCCGTCGGCATCGACCTCACCGCCAGCGGCCTCGCCCATGCCCGCCGCCGCGGCGAGCGGGCCGTGGCGCAGGCGTCGGCGGCCGCCCTGCCCTTCGCGGCCAGGACCTTCGACCTGGTGACCTCGTTCGACGTCCTCTACGCGCTCGAGGACGCGGTCGAGGCCGCGGCGCTCGCCGAGATGTTGCGCGTGCTGCGCCCCGGCGGACACCTGGTGGTGAACGTCGCGGCGATGGCGCTGCTCACCGGCAACCATTCGGTGCTGGCCGGCGAGGTCCGCCGCTACAGCCGCGACAGCCTGCGCGGCCGCCTGGCCGCCGCCGGCTTCGAGATCGAGCGCCTGACCTACACGAACGCGTCGATCGCGCCGCTCGTCGCCGCGGTCCGGCTGATGCAGCGGCTTCCCGGGCATCGCGAGTCGGGCCGCGAAATCTCCATCCCCCCGGCGCCGATCAACGCCGCGCTGACCGCGGTGCTGGCGCTCGAGGCCGCGGCGCTGCGATGGGTCGACATGCCCTTCGGCAGCTCGCTGCTGGCGCTCGCCAGGCGGCCCGGCGCCTAGTATCCGCGCTCAACGAGTGCCGGATCGCGGAGCGTGGCGCCCGGCTGGCCACGGCGCGCCGACCCAGGATACGGGGAGTATCGGCACGAGAAAGCCGCGCCGCCAGCCGGCCTGCCGCGCCCGGACGCCAGAATCAGCGTGGACAGGCCACTGGCCTCCTAGTGAACCGAATAGTTGTAGATCCGCAGGGCCAGCCGGCGCCGGTCGGCGCTGCCGTCGCGGTCCGCGGGGACCAACGACCGGTCGCTCGCGATCACGACGCGGCCGTCCACCGCGGCCAGCGCGTCGGCGGAGAGCGCGATCGACTGCCGGAAGTCCGTTGACGGTGTGAAGCGGGCGAGCTCGCGGCTGCCGGCCGACACCACGACGGTGGGAGCGGCGTCGAAGTAGCGCAGCGGCGACTCTCCCTCGAGCACCAGGGTGACGTCGCGGCCGACGGGACGCACCCACAGCACCGCCCGGTCCGACGCCCATCGCCACGCCCGCGCCGTCTGCGGATTGAATTCCGGCTCGTACCACCCCTCCATCACCCCCACCATGGGAGCGCCGTCGCGCTGGAGGTCGAACTGCTCGAGCGCCACCGGCGGCGCCGGCCCTCCGGCGGCGCCCTGCGCGGCGACGGCCAGCGGCAGGTAGCCCCCGGATCCGGCCAGGGTCCCGGCGGCCAGCGGCAGCCGCCGGAAGAAGAATCCGGGGCCGGTATCGAACGACGTCAGGAGGCGGCCGCCGAGCGTGAGGCTGATCCGCGCGGTCTCGGCAGCCGCGCCAAGGTTGCGCCCCCCGAGGATCAGCAGCGTGTCGTCAGCCCCGGCCCGCACCCAGGCGATGCTGGGTGTCCGGTGCGGGCCGAGCCCGTCGCGGGCGGTGACCCCGGCCACTTCGGCGCTGAGCGCCCAGCCGCGGTCCAGCATCCATTGCGGCGGACGCATCCGATAGAGGTCGCTGTTGCCGGGCCGCGCCCCGCCGACGAACGGCGGCTGAATGAACGGCCAGCGATACGCCGACTCGAGCCGCCGGGAGGCGGGATCGATCAGCACCAGGTCGGTGCGGCGCGGGTCCGCGACGAAGGCGACCGAAGAGAGCGGAGATGTCCGCCACTGCTCGACCAGGGCCAGCCACTCCCGGCCGTGCGGGGCGTCGAGCACAGGCATGGGCAGGGCCTCGCCTTCCCACTGCGCCACGCGGCGAGCCACCGCGTGCATGCCGACGGCGTCGATGCGCGGGTGCGCGGCCGGGGCCTGTCCAGGCGATGGCTCGAGCGCCCGGAAGGCCGCGAACGTCGGGCTGCCCTCGCGGGCGTAGGACACCGTCGCCGGCACGGTCAGCAGCAGCGACACCCCGGCCAGCGCCGTGGCGCCTGCCGGCAGCGCCCACCGCGGCGCCGCCTCGAGCGCCGAGGCGGCGAAGTAGGCGACCGGCACGAGCAGCGGCAGGGCGTAGCGGACCGTCACCACTTCGTGGAACAGCAGGTGAAAGACCGCGTACGGCACGAACCCCAGCACCAGCAGCAGCAGCGTGGACGGGAACCGCCATGCGGCGCGGGCCGCCCCGGCAGCGGCCGCCGCCATCACCAGGCCGCCGGTCACCAGGCCGCCCCACGGCCAGAGGAAGGAGAACATCAGCGCGTCCATCGCGACCCGCGGCGAACGGACGTTCCAGAGCATGACCACGCCGGAGAAGTCCTCTCCCGCCTGGGTGCCGAGCGCCGCGGCATAGGCCTCCAGGCCGCCGCTGGCGCGGATCATCGGTATCCCCCAGAGCAGTACCCCGAGCCCGGCGGCGGCGGCGGCCGCCACCCGGTCGCGCAGCCGCACGGCCGGGTGCGGCACGACCAGCGCCAGTCCGAGCAGCGGCAGGGTCAGCAGGAAGTTCTGCGAGCGGACGCCGATGGACACGCCGGCGACCAGGGCCCCCGCGATCAGCGCGCCCCGTCCGCGCCAGCCGGTCAGCACCGACAGGATCAGCGCCTGTGCGGCCATCGCCGCGGCAAGCCCGGTCATGTCGCTCAACGGCCGCACCGCGGTGAACCAGAACAGCGGCGAGGCGACGACGATGAGCGTCGCCCAGGCGGCGCGGCGATCGTCGAGGCCGCCCGGACCGCCGCCGCCGGCGGCGGGACGCCGGTGCAGCGCCCGGAACAGCACGAACAGCAGGCCGACGAGCGCCGTCCCGGACAGCGTGCCCAGGAGCCCCATCGCCCGGGCCTCGGCCCCCTCGGCCGACAGACGGCGCACGAGCGGCGTGGTCACCTTGCCGAGCGCGATGAACACCGGATAGCCGGGCGGATGCGGCTGATGCCGCGCCACGTCGAAATGGCGGATGCCGAGCGCGAAATTGATCGAGTCGATGTCTTCGAGTGTGTGCGGAAGGTAGGGCAGGTGCAGCGCGAGGAACAACAGCGCGAGCGCCGCGATGCCGGCGGTGGACCTGGGGTGCGTCGTAGGTCAGACCTCTCGCAGCCGCAGCGCGTCGTTGAGGCTGCCGAGGCGATAGCCGCGCAGATCCACGGTGACGTGCGCGTAGCCGAGCGCCCGCAGACGGCTGTCGATCGCCGCCGCCACTTCCGGATCCAGCGCCCGGCCGATCTCGCCGGGGCCGAGCTCGATCCGCGCCAGCGTCTCGTGGTGGCGCACCCGGCAGATGCGGAACCCGAGATCGCGCAGCGCGGCTTCGGCCTGCTCGATCATCCGCAGCTTCTCGTCGGTGACTTCGCTGAAGTAAGGAATGCGCGACGACAGGCAGGCGGATGCCGGCTCGTCCCAGGTCGGCAGCCCCGCCCGCCGCGACAGCTCGCGGATGCCGTCCTTGGTCAGGCCCACTTCATCGAGCGGGCTGCGCACGCCGAACTCGCGCGCCGCCTGGCGCCCCGGCCGGTAGTCGCCCCGGTCGTCGGCATTGCTGCCATCGACGACCACGGGAATGCCGCGCTCCCGGGCGATCGCCGTGAGGTGGGTGTAGAGCTCGTGCTTGCAGTAGTAGCAGCGATTGGCGGGGTTGGCCCGGTACTCGGGCCGCGCCATCTCGTCGGTGCGGATGAACTCGTGCCTGAAGCCGACCTGCTGCGCGATGCGGATGGCCAGCGCCCGATGGCGCTCCGGATAGCTGGGGCTGTCGGCGGTGACCGCCAGGGCGGCAGCGCCGAGCGCCCGGTTCGCCGCCCAGGCGAGATAGGCGCTGTCCACGCCGCCGCTGTAGGCGACGATCACCGACGGCAGATCACGCAGCAGCCGATCGAGCGCCGCGTCGATCGCGCCGAGGTCTGGCGAAAGGGGACCAAGGTCCCCTGCATCCGCCTGATTCTCGACGCTGTCACGACTCACTAATCGAGTTCCTCCGTCGTATCGTCGTCGTCATCGTCATCGTCGTCGAGATCGTCTTCGTCTTCCGCATCTTCGTCGTCGTCGTCTTCCTCGTCATCGTCCTCGTCGACGGCTTCGAGCTCGAGCGGCGCGATACTGGCGACTTCGAGATTCGAGCCGCAGTCGGGGCAGCTGATCAGATCGCCTTTGTCGACATCGAACTCGTCGACTTCGACTTCGGCATCACATTCCGGGCAGGTGGCCATACATGCTCCTGGCGCGGGCAAA
>JBDTOB010000237.1:0-4961 GCA_039933435.1 Acidobacteriota bacterium
CGTTGATGACGTGCCAGCCGACGAGCTCGACGACGGGAGAAAAGCGGAACGTGTCAGTGCGCACGACATCGAAGCTCGGACCGATGCCGTAATACAGCACATCACCGGCGAACTTCTTGTCCGACACCAGCGGCCCCTGCGAGCCGCCGATCGGATGCCACCCGCCGAACTGTGATTCGATCGAGACCCGATCGCTGATGTCCTGCCGGTAGAGGACGGCGGGTTCGAGGCTGGCGTGGTCGGTCCCCAGCCCCTTCATCGAGTCGCCGGTCGGAAACGACCCGCGCACCAGCACGGTGAGGTCGCGACGGTCGTCCGAGACCAGACCAAGCTTCACCCCCGCGTCCACATCGCCGAGACCCGACTGGTTGCCGAACGAGCCCGTCCCGGCGACGAAGGACTGGGGCTTGATGCTGCGGAAGGGGACTTCGGCGAACACCGAGAATCGGTGGCTCAGGGCGAACTCGCCCATGACCCGGAAGGACTGGAAATCCAGGTCCGTGAGGATGCCGGGGCCGGGACCGGGCGCGGCGGGGTCGAAGAGCGGCGTGCCAGCGAGGCCGCGATAGCAGCCGCACTTGCCGTAGAAGAATTCAGCGCGATCCGCGGAGTTGACGCCAAACCCCGCGTCGAACCGCACCCGCACCTGCGTGCGTATCGAAGCGTCCTCGATGTAGCCGACCATGCTGCCGCGCCGCTTGCGGACGCCGGAACCCGCTCCCTGCACCGCGGCATCGGGAGACACGGACATCTCCGCCGCCGCCGCCGGCAGCGGCCGATCCTGCGCCATGACCGACACCGGGAGGACAAGGGCGAGCGCGGCGATCATCGTCGCACGAATACGCATACGGTCTCTCTCCTTCAGAATCGCCAATCAGCGGCCGGCAAGGCGGCGTTCCAGCTGCCGGTATGAATCCATCACGGCGCGGCGTTGATCGTCTCCCAGTTCTGGGAGGAGCTGCGACAGGTTGTCGAGCACCAGCTGCGCATCCGGCCGCGCGTCCGCTTCGAGGCTCTGGTTCGCGTAAGCAACGTAATGGCGCACCGCTTCGTTGAGCAAGCGGCGGCTGCCGACCGAATCGGTTTGTTTCACCAGGGTGGCCAAGTTTAGCAGAAGGTCGCCGAAACGCAGGTGGAACGCCGCGAGTCCTCGCGTCGCAGGATCCCGCTCCAGATCGTCAAACAAATCGAGCGACTGCCGGTAAGCCTCCGCGGCGCCCGGCGATCCGGCGGACGCCAGAATCCGTCCCCGCAGGCTGAGGGCGTCGGCATGCTCGATCCCGAGGGACGGCGGAGGCCGCAACAGATCGTCGAGCAAGGCCATGGACTCGGTGTTCCGCCGCAACGCGCGGGTGTCATCGCCCGAGACGCGCGCGATTTCGGCGTCATTGTTGCAGAATTTCGCCAGCTCGAGCCGGTACTGACGGTTGGTGGGCGCCGCGCGGAGCAGCCCTTCGTGGATCTCGATGGCGCGGGCGTAGAGCCGGCCCGCCTCGCCCAGTCGGGTATTGTCCTCGCCGACGAGGCTGGCGAGATTGTTGTACGCGCGCGCGAGCTCCTGCGCGGCGCCCGGTTGAGCGCCGCCCGCGGCGAGCGGCTCGAGCAGGCGGATCGCTTCACGGAAATCGTCCGCCGACGCGCCGGGGGAAGCCGCCGAGCGATCCGGCGCGGCGCTGCGAAGGATGCCCCGGTTGTAGTGCGTGCGCGCGAGTTCCTGGACGTAGACGGCGTTTGCCGGCTCCTCGGCCACCAGCGCCGACTGCAGCGCCAGCGCGCGTTCGTAGGCCGCGGCGGCGGCGGCGCGGCGCGCCGGCAGCAGACGAAGCGTTTCGCCGAGCCAGTTGGACGCGTTGGCCAGCGCCTCTCGCTGCGCCGGCGTGGAACGATCCTGTTCGAGCGCCTCGAGCTGCGCGATGGCGGTGTCGTACTCCTGCTCGGCTTCGTCGCGCCGTTCGAGCAGGCGCGCGATGTGGCCCAGACGGACATGCGCGAGGGCGAGCTCGCGCCGGAGCTCGGACCCGCGCGGCTGCTGCTTCAGGAATTCCTGGTAGAACTGCTTCGCCTTGTCCAGCAGCTGGTGCCGGAACTCGGCCATCTGCGGCACGTCGGCGCCGGCGCTCGCCAGATCGACGTCCGCCGACGACAGGCTCTCGTCGACGGCGGCGCGCGCGAGACGGAGGTTGCTCTCGGCGCGGGCGTTTTCCCGCCAGGCCACGTAGGCGAGCGCCACCGCCGCGACAAACAGGACGGAGAAAATGGCCGCCACGCTGCGCGCCGCCCGGAGTTTCCTGCGCCGCGCCGCCTGCCGCTCGTGGCGCTCCCGCGTCCGCTCGGCCTCGCTCCGATCGAGGAACGCGATCGCCTCGTCGAATCGATCGTCGTAGCGCCGCGCCCAGGCCGCGGTCGGCTGCGTGTCGGCGCGCCAGCGCAGCGCCAGCTCCAGCTCAGGATCGCGCCAGAGCCCCGCGCTGCCCTGCGCGTGCCACGCGGCCGCCTGCGACAAGCGCGCGTAGAACGCCGCCGCGGCGCGTTCCTCCTCCGCCCACCGCCCGAGCCGGTCCCAGCACCGCATCAGGCTCTCGTGCGACAGATCCACGATCGACCGCGGCGTCAGCGTCACCCGCCGTGGCGGCATCAGAAACGAGCGGCCGGGCTGGCGGAACACCTCGACGACGGCGATGACCTCCGCCTCGGGTGCACCACTGATGGCCGCCAGCTCGGCGACCGATGTCGGACGCCGGACCCCGCGCGCGTCCGTGAAGGTGTCGGTGAGCGCCTTGAATACCCGCTCCGCCACCTCGCGCGCGTGTTCGGAGCCGGTCTGCTGGTAGGTCTCCTCCGCATGAAACGACAAGGCCTGCCGCAGCGTGCCGACGTCCTCGTAATCCGCGACATCCAGCGGCTCGCCGGCCGTGCCGCGCTCGATCCAGCGGTCCCAGCTGCGCATCAGCGCATGCTGGAGGACGGGCAGCTGGTCGTGATCGTCAGCGACGTCGTTGAGCAGCCGGAGCACGAGGCGCGGGGCGATGGCGCCGCCGCCAACCGCGACCGGTCCGGTGATCGCCGACCGCATCGCGTCGCGCCCCATCCGGGGCACCAGGTACTGCCCGTCGCTGACGGCCTCCGCCAGCCCCGGATACTCCATGCAGTCGCCGACGAAATCGGCTCGCATGGTGAGAATGACGTAGATGGGGATGTCGGCCTGCCTGGCCGCTTCGAGCAGACGCTTCACGAACGCGATCGATTCGTCGCGCGAGCCGGGCGTGTCGAGGCTGCGCCGGAACCGGAACAGCTCCTCGAACTGATCGACGACGACCAGGACGTTGTCGCCGGCCGGCAGGCGGGCGAGGCGGACCGCCTCGACGAGGCCGCGGACGCTGCGCCGCAGGGTCGCCTCGATCAGCACGGCCTGGGTGGCCGCCAGCTCGGGCTCGTCCGTGCCCAGCACGTCGGCGGGGCTCAGGGCCTCGGCCAGGTGCCGGATGGGGTCGGCGCCCGGCCGCATCGTGGCGATGCGCCAGCCGGCGCCGGCCGAAACCATCATCCCGCTGTAGAGGGAGGGGATGACGCCGGATCGGATCAGCGACGACTTGCCGCTGCCCGACGTGCCGACGACGGAGAGGAACCGGGTGGTGCGAAGCCGGCGGAGCAGCTCGTCGATCTCGCGCTCGCGCCCGAAGAACAGATGGTCTTCCTCGGCTTCGAACGGCCGGAGGCCCGGGAACGGATTGAATCGCGAATCGGGGCCCGTCAACCGCGGCCGCCCTCGCGGCCGCCGCCGAGCGCCGCGATGAAGGGCGCGAGCGGGTCATCCGCCTGATCCCAGGCGCGAATCACCAGGCCTTCATGCGTGCGGAACCGCTCCTTCTCGGGCGTTCGCGGTTCGAGCAGGCCGATGGCCAGCGCGGCCGGCGGCCCGGTGCGGCCGTAGCCTGCGCTCTTCTGCAGCTCGCGCATCTTGCGCCGCAGCCACACTTCGCCGGCGCTGCCGGCCAGCAGCACCACGCCGTGGCACGTCCGCAGGCTCTCTTCGTGATACTCGCGCACTTCCGCTTCGTCCCCCTCGAAGATCGGATGGAGGACTTCGACGTGCCGGTCAAACAGCGCGTCGCCCCAGGCCACCGCGGCGTCGGCATCGCGCCGATCGTAGACCAGGTACACGGCCGGCGCCGTCGCGGCCGCGGCGGCCGGAGGCTGGGCGGCGGCCTCCGGCGCCGGCGCCGGGGCGGCGGCGCGCGGGCCTTCCAGTCGGTGCTGCACCAGCGTGCGGAAGTCTTCGAGAAACGTCTCCAGCAGATCCGCTCCCGCCTCCATGCGCTGGTCGCTGCGGAGCCGCTCGAGCACCTCGGCCTGGCGCGCGTCCTGGACCTCGAGGCCGGCGGGAATCCACAGCAGGCGGGCGAACCCGCCTTCCGACGCGCGCTCGATCGCCAGCTCGTTCTGGATCTCGACGAGTGACTCCTTCGCCCCTTCGGGCACGAGGCTGTAGCTGCGTCCCAGCAGGTGCAGCGAGAGACAGCACTTCGACAGATCGGCGCGCACCGCCGCGCGGAGGTCCTGCGCCACATACGGCAGCGGCGCCGAGGGCAGCACGGTGTAGCCCTGCTGCTGCAGATCCCGGCGAATCGTCTCCCGCTCCTCGCGGAGGTCGCTGGTGGCTTCGGCGAGGAAGACGGTCCCGCAGGCGGCGCGCGCCACGACCTGGCCGCCGTCGGCCACCTCGATGCGTTCGAGCAGCGCGCAGATCTCGTGGGCGAGATCGTCCAGCTTCAGCCAGAACTCGCGCTGCGCCTCGGCGCCGAACACCTCGTCGAGCTCGCGGACCCTGCCGCTTTCAGCGTCGATCCGGAAGAACTCGTAGCCGAGGAGGCCCTGCAGCTCTGGCTGCTGGCTGTCTACCGGCACGGGCGTCTTCAGCACCTTGAAGATCCGTGACTTCTCGGCCATGCGGACGCCGCCCT
>JBDTOB010000238.1:0-4960 GCA_039933435.1 Acidobacteriota bacterium
GCTGACCTTGGTCGGGTGGGTGACGCCCAGGCCCCAGCGGGCGATGTCGACCTCGTGGATACCCTGGTTGCCGAGATCGCCGTTGCCGGTGTCCCACATCCAGTGCCAGTTGTAATGGAAGCGGTTCCTGGTGAACTCGCGCAGCGGGGCGGGCCCGGTCCACAGGTCGTAGTCGACGCCGGCCGGAACCGGCGACACCGGCGTATGGCCGATGGTGTCGCGCCACTTGTAGCAGAGCCCGCGGGCCATGTAGACCTCACCGAGCTCGCCAGTCGCCATCTTCTGGACGGCTTCCCGCAGCGCCGGCGAAGACCGGCTCTGGCTGCCCTGCTGGACGATGCGGTCGTACTTGCGCGCCGCGGCGACGATCTGGCGCGATTCGAAGACGTTGTGCGAGCACGGCTTCTCGACGTAGACGTCCTTGCCTGCCTGGCAGGCCCAGATCGTCTGCAGGGTGTGCCAGTGATTCGGGGTGGCGAGCGAGACCGCGTCGATGTTCTTGTCTTCGAGCATCTTGCGGAAGTCGACGTAGGTCGCCGGCTTCGTCTTGCCCTTGGCCTCGAGCCCCTTGAGCTTCTCGGCGATGTGCGACTCGTCGACGTCGCAGAGCGCGACGATCTCCACGTTCGGCATCGACGACCAGGCGCTGACGTGGCTCGAGCCGCGCCCGCCGCATCCCGCGACCGCCATCCGTACGGTGTCATTCGGACTGGCCAGCCCGCGTACCGCGGCGCCCGCGGTCAAGACGGCCGTGCTCATCAGAAAATCTCGTCGGTCCATGCGCTGTCGCCCTCGAAAGCATCCGCGGTTGACGGCCGGCGCCGCGCCGCGTTCCGCGCGGCGCCCGTCCGGAACGATATGGTACGGGCCGATTCTGACACAGGTCGAGGCCAGGTGTCATAATCTGTTCAGGGAGTCTGTCAATGTCCTTTGTATCCAAACCGTTACGCTTCCCGGCCTTCTTGACGCCCGGCCAGCGCCTCGCTGCCACCCTGGCGCTGCTGCTGATCCTCGCCGGCGGCCGCCAGCCGCGCGCCGCCACTGGTGACGTCCTGCCCTTCAAAGCCACCGAACGGACGCTGCCGAACGGGCTCAAGGTCATCATCGTCCCGACCGGCTTCCCCAACCTCGTCAGCGTCCAGATTCCGGTACGGACCGGGTCGCGCAACGAGGTCGAGCCCGGCAAGTCGGGGTTTGCCCACTTCTTCGAGCACCTGATGTTCCGCGGCACCCCGACGACGCCGCCCACCGAGTTCCGGGCAATCATGGGGCGCGCCGGAGCCCGCGACAACGCCGGCACCGGCGACGACTACACCCACTACTACGCCACCTTCGCCAAGGAGCACACCGAGCAGATTCTGGCGCTCTACGCCGAGACCTTCCAGCACCTGGCCTATTCGGAGGCCGATTTCAAGACCGAGGCGCGGGCCATTCTCGGCGAGTACAACAAGAACAGCGCCAGCCCGGTCCAAAAGCTGTTCGAGGTCCAGCGCGACCGTTACTACCAGGCGCACACCTACAAGCACACGACGATGGGCTTCATCGCCGACATCGAGAACATGCCCAACGAGTATCAGTACTCAAAGGTGTTCTTCCAGCGTTGGTACCGCCCGGAATACACGACCGTCATCGTCGCCGGCGACGTCACGCCGGAGCAGGTGCTGCCGATGGTCGAGAAGTACTGGGGCGGGTGGAAGCCGGCGGCGGCGCCCGCCACCACCATCCCGCGCGAGCCGGCGCCCAAAGGGCCGCTCTACGCCCATGTGCCCTGGCCGGGTGAGACCCTCCCCTACGTGACGGTCGCGTTTCCGTACCCCGCGTTCGTCGCCACCAGCAAGGATTCGGCATCGATGGACATCCTGGCGGCGCTCTTCTTCGGTCCGACCTCGGAGCTCTACAAGAAGCTGGTCGTCGCGGAGCAGAAGGTCGATTCGCTGGACGTCGACGTCCCCGCCAGCGTCGACCCGTCCCTCTTTACCATTCTGGCGCGGGTCAAGGACCCGGGCGATACGGTCTACGTCCGCGATCAGATCCTCGCCACCGCCGCCGCCGCGCGCCAGGCCGCGGTTCCGGCGCCGCGGCTGGCCGATGCCAAGTCACACAGCCGCTACGCCTTCGCCAGAACCCTGGACAGCACCGAGCGGATCGGCGCCGTCATCGCCGGCTTTGCCGCCTCGACACGGTCCTACGGCACCGTCAACACCTACTACCGGACGCTCGACAGCCTGACGCCGGCGGATGTCCAGTCCGCGGCGCGGACCTACTTCACCGACGCCGGCCTGATCGTCACGACACTGTCGAAGGCGCCGCTGCCCCCGGCCATCGAGCGGGCGCCGGCAATCGCGTCGCTGGCTCCGGCCGCCGCGCCAGCCGCCGCCGCTGCGCCGCCCGCGCCCGTCCCGCCGCCGCTCGCCGCGGCCTCGGCAGCGCCGGCCGGGCTGCACCTGATCGAGCAGAAGTCGGTGCTGCCGCAGCTCGACGTCAAGCTGCTGTTCACGGTGGGCTCGTCGCACGATCCGGCGGGCAAAGAAGGGCTGTCCGCGCTCACCGCCGCGATGATCAGCGACGCCGGCTCGCGGTCGATGACCATCGACGACATCGAGGCGGTCCTCTACCCGATGGCGGGGTCATTCACCGGCCGCGCCGACAAGGAAGTCACCACCTTCACCGGCATCATCCACCGCGATCACTGGTCGCGCTTTCTCGCCACCGTCCTCCCGCAGCTGCTCGAGCCCGGCTTCCGCGACGAGGACTTCCGGCGGGTCAAGGATGCGCAGATCAATGCGCTGGTGCAGGATCTGCGCTCGAACAACGAAGAGGAGCTCGGCAAGGAGCGGCTGCAGACCAACATCTTCCGCGGCACGCCTTACGGCCATCCCGTGCTCGGCACCGTCGCCGGCCTCAACGCCATCACCCTGGACGATGTGAAGACGTTTGCCAGCCGCATGTACACCCAGGCGACGCTTCACGTCGGGGTCAACGGCGACGTCCCCGCCGAGATGATGACGACGCTCAAGGGATCACTCGGCCGGCTGCCGGCCGGCGAGGCGGTGCCGCGGGCGGCGGTGCACAGCACGCGTCCCTCCGGGATCGAGGTCGAAATCATCGAAAAGGACACCCGCGCCACGGCGATCTCGTTCGGGTTCCCGATCGACGTCACCCGCACCCACCCGGACTTCGCCGCGCTCTCGGTGGCGCGCGCCTGGCTGGGCGAGCACCGGATCTCGTCCGGGCGCCTCTATCAGCGGCTGCGCGAGGTCCGCGGGCTGAACTACGGCGACTACGCCTACATCGAGGCGTTTCCCCGCGGCATGTTCCAGTTCTTCCCCGACGCCAACGTCGTCCGGCAGCAGCAGATCTTCGAGATCTGGATCCGCCCGGTCGTTCCAGCCAATGCCCAGATGGCGCTGCGCATCGCCATTCACGAGCTCGACGCGCTGATCACCAACGGCCTGACGCAGGCCGACTTCGACGCCCGGCGCGACTATCTGCTGAACAACGTCTACGTGATGACCGCCCGGCAGGACGCCCAGCTCGGCTACGCGCTCGACTCGGAATGGTACGGGATGGGCGACTATACCGCGACGCTGCGGAAGGCGCTGCAGGGGCTGACGGTCGAGCAGGTGAATGCCGCCGTCAAGAAGCACCTGAGCGCCCGCGATCTCTCGGTGGTCATCGTCACCAAAGAGGCGGCGGCGCTGAAGCAGGCGCTGGTGTCCGACGCGCCGTCGTCCATCAAATACGACGGCGAGAAGCCGGCGGCGCTGCTCGCCGAGGACAAGGTCATCGGAGCGATGAAACTGCACATCCCCGCCGACAAGGTGCGGGTGACGCCGGTGGCGGAGGTCTTCGCGAGGTAGCCGCGGTCAGCGCAGCCGGGTTTTCGCCAGCTCGACGCGCGCCCGGAGCGCGGCGTCCGCTCCGGCGGGAGGCAGGCGGAGCACGCTGTCGAGCGCTTCGCCGTACCATTTCAGCCAGGCCTCCCGGACCTGCTGTTCGACCGCCTGGTCCGGAACGTCCCGCCCTTGTCGGCGCTCGAGCGCGAGGCGATCGATGCCCGCCCGTCCGACCAGGTCGGCGGCGGCGTCCGCATCGCGGCGGCTGGCACCGGCGAGAAACCAGGCCGCGGCGCCGGTCGCAATCGCGACGTTGGCCATTTCAGCGGCGCTGATCTTGTCGAGCCGATCCTGGTTGGTGTGGTAGTAGCGATCGGTGAAGTGCCAGGCGAGCAGCGAGGGCACGCCGGCCCTGGCGAACACGGTGTGATCGCTGCCCCCTTCGTAGGGATTGGTCCGGACCTCCCAGCGGACGTCGCGGCCGCGGCGCCGGCACATCGCCAGGTAGAGATCGTTGAGCAGGCTGCCCTTCAGGATTATGCCGGACGAGGCGGCCACGTCCGCCGACCCCTGGCTCCACTCGGTGTGCGGGTCCGAGGGCCGGTCCCAGACCGCCGACGGGTCCGCCTGCTTTTCGATGAGGAAGGTGCCCCCTGTCCTGGCGGTGTCCTCACCGGTCATGTCGAGCGCAAACATGTACTGGACGGCTGCGCCGGGATGCGCCGCCAGCCAGGCGTCGCTGCCGCGGCTCTCGTCCAGCCAGAGGAACGTCAGCGTGCGTTCGGGAGGCGGGAGGGCGCCATCCGCGATCGCCCGCCGGAGCGCGGCGGCGATCGCCAGCAGCGTTCCGCAGCCGCTGGCGTTGTCATTGGTCCCCGGCTCCTGCACGTGGGCGACCAGCACGATCCGCTCCTCGGGGCGCGACCGGCCGCGGATTTCGGCGACCAGCGTGCGGTCGGGGCGATCGTAAAACGTGGAGTCGATCTCCACCCGCACCTGCACAGGACCGGTCTCCAGGCGGCGGCGGATGCGGTCCGCGGCCCGGCGCGACGCCTTGAACCCGAAGCTCTTCGCGGCGGCGTCGTAAGGAAGACTGTCCCATTGCAGCACGTCCAGCTGCGCCT